>CAYMCP010000029.1:0-5123 GCA_964388965.1 uncultured Thiotrichaceae bacterium
GACTCAACTTCAAAGTTTAACATATTTCTTAGATTTCAAATCGGTTCTATACAAGGCAAATTTGCAGATACATTACGCGATTATCCTGTCACGACTGAGTATTTATACGCAAGCTACGATGCTGTAGTTGATGCTCCGAAAGAATTGAAATCTGATGTGACAGATGCTGTTCAAACGGCTAGAGATGAATTGGCAAGCGAATATGAAAAACGAATTTTGCATATCGCTCAAATTAACTCTTTAATTCCGTCGGTTCTATCAGAGGAAACGGCTCAACAGCTTGAACAATGGAGAGATAATTTATTGTTAGATGTAGAAAAATTATCTGAAGCTGGCAAATCTTGTCTTACTAAATTAGCTACTTGTCCTAAGGTAAAATGTGACACTTTTGCAGCATTAAGTCAGTATGATGAAAATCTTATTGATAAAATGTTAAATACAGAAATTATTCAAGGTCAATTCACTAATGTAGGTTCTAGCCCAGATATGTATTGTTATTTACCAGCAAACCATGTCTTAACTGGATTTGGTGCTGGAATAGACGAGGACATAAGAAGAATAAATTTGCAAGGTCGTCCTTTACATGCTGATGGTGAACTTGGAAAACGAATTCCCATAACCTGCGGTGGCTACAAAAAAACAGAAACCTATGTAAATGTTCCTGATGACAAGGACTATATTATAGTGGGAATTGCTGGAACAAGAAGAAAGGATGATTTTGCTACTACAAAAATTTGGTATAGAGAGTACAATCCAGAGACTAGAATGTTAGTAGGTGAAACTAAAACAGCAATAAACGGTTCATACGGAATTGAAATGCAAGTTGTTTTAGATAACTACGCTAATAGCTTTAAGTTAGATAAAACAATCGCTACAGGTGTAGGTATAGCTAGTAGTGATAGTAAAGGTGATATTACAGGTATTGGTATTAGAATAGCTACACTAAAACCATAGCAAGATAGCAACAAGCGTAGGGTGCATAAGTGAAACGCCATACACCTTAAATATGCCGCATTGTTGGTGTATGGCACTACGTTTATACACCCTACATTTGAACAAGTTATCTAAGGAATCTGTATGATTGGATGGCTGAATGGTAAAATTTTAGAAAAACAACCTCCTTATTTATTATTAGATGTAAATGGCGTTGGCTATGAATTGGAAGCACCTATGTCTACTTTCTATAATCTAGCAGAAATAGGGCAGACAGCGCAGTTATATACACATTTATCTATTCGAGAAGACGCACACGTTTTATTTGGATTTAGTGCTGAGAATGAACGTAAATTATTTCGTTTTCTCATTAAAGTTAATGGTGTTGGTCCTAAGTTAGCATTAAGTATTTTGTCTGCAATGGATATAACTACTTTTATTCAGTGTATTAATCAAGAGGAAGTAAGTAAATTAATACGAATTCCCGGCGTGGGCAAAAAAACTGCTGAACGATTAATTATTGAAATGCGTGACCGTCTTAGTCTTAGTTCAACAGAATCAAAATCTGAAAGCATGACAAATAGTCTAACGGAAGGTATTACTTCGCCTATTGAGGATGCGATTGGAGCTTTAATTGCGTTAGGTTACAAGCCACAGGATGCAAATCGTTTAGTTACTAAAGTACAACAAGAAGGTGCGACTAGTGAGGAGCTTATTCGTAACGCTTTGAAAAGTTTAATATAAATTATGGAGGGTTTTAATGAGGTTTTTATATGGATTATTACTTATTTTTTATTCTTTTAATGTTTATAGCGTAGAATTACAACAAATTCGTTTTTGGCAACATGATGAGCAAACGACACGAGTGATGTTAGATTTATCTGCTCCTGTGAGCTATAACATTTTTACTTTAACGAATCCCTATCGTTTAGTATTAGATTTAAAAGCGACACATTTAACTAATCAGATTGCTAAAGTACCTGCAACACAAGCTATTTTAGAAAACATTCGTTATGCTAAACGCAATAAACAGGATTTGCGCTTAGTATTTGATTTAAAAAAGTCAGTGCGTACAACGAGTTATTTAGTTGCTCCTGATTCGCAAGGTGGGCATCGTTTATTGTTGGATATTACGAGCCTAGCAGCCGTCACGCAACCCATTACACCACCAAAACCACCGCTTGCTACGAGAACTGAAAAACCCAAATTATTCACAAAACAAACCTTACCTACAAAACAAGACACTATTGTTATTGCAGTTGACCCTGGGCATGGTGGAATTGATCCGGGTGCAATCGGTAAACAGGGTACGGAAGAAAAAAATGTTGTACTCGCAGTTGGCAAAAAATTGGCGCAGCTAATCAATCAACAGCCCGGTTATACAGCCGTTTTGACTCGTAGCACCGATAAATATCTAAAGCTACGACAACGAATTGAAATTGCTAGAGAATATCAAGCTGATTTATTTATTTCTCTTCATGCTGATGCGTTACCTGATAATCAAACTGCTTATGGTTCATCGGTTTACATGCTATCTCAAAGCGGTGCAAGTAGCGAGGCGGCACAATGGCTAGCGCAAAAAGAAAATGCGGCTGATTTAATTGGCGGAGTCAGTTTGAGTGATAAAGATGATTTGTTAGCTTCTGTATTATTAGATTTATCGCAAGAAGGTACGTTAGAAGCGAGTGCATTGATTGGACAAGAAATTTTAAAAGCGTTGGATACAGTCGGGAAAGTACACTTTAAGAAGTTACAACGTGCGGCTTTTATGGTATTGCGTTCGCCCGATATTCCTTCGGTGTTGGTTGAAATGGCTTTTTTATCTACACCCAGTGAAGAGCGTAAGTTAAACGATTCAAATTATCAAAATCAGTTGGCTCACGCGCTATTGCAAGGTATCCAACACTATTTTAAAAAATATCCACCAAGTTGAATTGATTTGAAAGTGGTGGGTTGTATAGGGTTCGAACCTATGACCATCGGATTAAGAGTCCGGTGCTCTACCAACTGAGCTAACAACCCGTCATGTAGAAAGGTTAAAGAAATTTTGTAGATTGCGGGGGGAATGTAATCAATGTTTTCATTAAATGCCATCGCATTTTAACGATCTCGATTGATCTAAATCAAGCGTATCAACATATCTTTTTAGTCATAAGATTCAGAGTGATTTCGATATTAGAAAATATTTCGCAGCTAAACAAAACTTGCTACTTAGACTGAAAACTGGCAATCAGAAAGTGGTGGGTTGTATAGGATTCGAACCTATGACCATCGGATTAAAAGTCCGGTGCTCTACCAACTGAGCTAACAACCCGTCATTCAAAATAAGGTGGTCATTATAGTGAGATAAAAAAATATTGCAAGCATTTTTCTGTTTTTTAGCAATTCTTATTCGGAATCATTTATTTTATTTTCAAAAACAACAAGATATATTTACCCGACTAGATATACTAGCGTCCTACAGTATTATTGTAAATCCTTTTTGCGTGACGCTGGTGCGTCAGTAGTTCATTCTACGTGGTGTGCAGAACGAGATTTTTCCTCGTGACGAGGCACTGCGTCCTACGACTGCTTTGATCTGAAGTAAAGCTGTTTTTTAAGTTTTGATTGCGTCTAAAATATCTGCCTGCATAGGTTTAGGTTGCAGATTGAAATGCTCCCACGCAAGCGGAGTAACCACCCGTCCTTTTGGTGTACGCATAATAAAACCTTGTTGCAATAAATACGGTTCAATTACCTCTTCAATCGTTCCGCGTTCCTCGCCGATTGCAGCACCCAACGTATCCAAGCCTACTGGACGACCTGCAAATTTTTCCATAATAGTGAGCAACAATTTTCTATCCATCAAATCTAAACCATAAGCATCTACATTAAGTAAATCTAGTGCCTGTTGAGCTGCTTGCCTAGTAATTTTGCCATCATATTTTACTTGTGCATAATCCCGTACACGACGCAAAAGACGATTTGCAACACGCGGTGTACCACGAGAACGTTTTGCAATTTCTGACGCACCCAATTCATCTATTTCCACTGCCAAAATAGCAGCAGATCGCGTTATGATACGCGCTAAATCTTCATGATTATAAAATTCTAAACGTTGAGTAATACCAAACCTATCACGTAGCGGTGAGGTGAGCAGACCGGCGCGGGTTGTAGCACCGACTAGAGTAAAAGGTTGTAAATCGAGTTTAATCGAGCGTGCAGCAGGTCCCTCGCCAATCATAATGTCTAGTTGACAATCTTCCATTGCTGGATATAACACCTCTTCTATTACTGGACTCAAACGGTGAATTTCATCAATAAATAATACGTCATTAGGTTCTAAATTAGTTAATAATGCTGCCAAATCGCCAGCTTTTTCTAAAATAGGTCCCGATGTTTGACGCAAATTTACACCCATTTCATGGGCAATGATATGTGATAGTGTTGTTTTACCTAAACCTGGGGGACCAAAAATTAACACATGATCCAATGCTTCCTGACGTGCTCGGGCAGCGGAGATAAAAATATCCATTTGCTCACATACTCGTGGCTGTCCTTCGTAATCCGCTAATAATTTAGGACGTAAAGCTCTGTCGAGTTTAAAATCATCCAATCGACGTTCAGGCGTAATTAAACGTTCAGTTTCAATAACCACTATGCGCTACTTTTCCAATAAAAATAATGTAACTACCTAGTCGAGCCAAGCCAAAAGTTTGATGCTTCTCTGCTTTCAATCGCTCATTTTGGCTTTCAATCCGACATTTCCTACTCTTAGCTGTTTTACTTCCTTCTCCAGCTTACTCAATTGCTTTTTTAATAGCTCTAAATTTGTCGTCTTCCATCTCTAATAGTCTATCCTAAATATCTTCCTATTTGGTATAGGGGTGGGAGATAATTACATTTTTTTCAAAAATTTGAGAGCTACTGATCAAATTTTTTATTATGATGTATATAGTCAATTCCGTAAAATACGGTATACTAAGGCAAAAATAATGCTAGGAGTAAAAATCAGATTGAACACTATTGGGCTGTCTAACAAATTAAAATTCATCACGACGGTAATTCCCCTCTTGAATCGCCTTAATTTCCTTCTCAGAAAGTTGAGTTACATTTGAAATAAACTTCATGGACGCACCCTCCTTTAACATAGAAAGCACATGTTTTTTAAGAAGTTCAAGCCTTTCCTCAAGCCTTCCTTCCTGTCTTCC
>CAYMCP010000029.1:5223-37161 GCA_964388965.1 uncultured Thiotrichaceae bacterium
TCCTGTCTTCCCTCCTGTCTTCCTTGATTACGTCCAATTTCCAAAATATCCTGTCCAGCGCGACTGTCTAACAAATTAAAATTCATCATGGTGATAATCTCCTCATAGCTCACGTTTCTGAAACGGTCTAACAAAAATAAACCCAGTAAATTCAACGCATCCCGTTGTTCAGTCACAGGATAAGCTTGTTTTAATGTTGTTGACCACTGTTGCAAATATTGTTCAACTTCGCTTTTAGCCAATTTACTATCCGCAGTAAAAGGCGCAAGTACAATTAACTTTGCATCAATATCCAATAGTTGCTGTAAAGTATAGTCGGTCAACACAATTTCGTGAATATCAAAACGCGCCGTAGGTGATAGTTGACTGAGTGGATAAGCTGCTTGGCGATATTTTTCATCAGTATAAAAAACTACTAACCTTACTTGTTTGCGATATTTATCCAAGTGACAACTTTGCAGCACCTGCGCAATAAATCGATAGTTAAAAAATTCATCTGAATAGCCCTGAAACTCCATAAAAATTCTATCCAAATCACTATCCAAAATTGGTAAACCCTGAATATCTGGTTCTAAACGCTTGTCTTTCAACACTGTCGCATCAAAACGATATTGCTGTGGCTCTGGAATCCCTGCTAATTTCAACATGCTATTGCCTGTTAATTTCATTAATTGAAAAAATGGATTATCTGTGCCTAATGATATTTTACTGTCCATTTTGCTTTCCTTAAACAATGTCCGTGCAGAATAAATTGCGTACTCCTCCCTACGTCTTAAATTGTCTAACAAATTAAAATTCATTGCCGCAATAATCTCCTCATGGCTTGTGTTTCTAAAATTTAATGCGATTAACTAAGGAGAAGATATTAAAAGTTCAACATATTTAGCATTTCTCGCTATAATGGCAGTCTATCCAACGCAAGTAGGAAAAAAAATGCCAGCTCTAACAATTTTACAAAAACTACAACAACAAATTGCCGAAAAATTTCCAGCTACCCAAACCGATAACTTACAAATGTTTGCAGCCTTACTTTTTGCTGATGCACCACAAGATGATATTGCACAACGACAACTTATTGATTTATATGGTATGGTTGTAGATTATTGGCATTTTATCCAACAAACACAAGATTTTCCTAAACTTAGAGTATTTAATCCACAATTTGAACAGCACGGTTGGCAATCTACACACACCATTGTTTCAATTTTAACGAAAGATATGCCCTTTCTAATTGATTCAATTCGGATTGCACTCAATCAACTTGGTTTAACCGTACATTTAACGATTCATCCCACTTTACTATTAAAACATAATGAGAATAATCAATTTATTAGCATAGAAAAACCCGTTGAACAAAATGACAACATCTATTCTCTAATTCACGTTGAAATTGATCGCCACACTGAAAATGAAACTTTGCACCACATTCAACAAGCGATTCAAGATGTGTTAGAAGATGTTAATTTGGTCGTCAGCGATCATGAAGCAATGTATCAGCGATTAGAAGCTATTTTACAACAATTAGAACATAATCCGCCGCCACTGGATAAAGATGAAATTATTGAAACTCATGCCTTTTTACGCTGGTTACAAGCAAAACATTTTACATTTCTAGGATTTCGTGAATATCAATTAATTAAAGAAAAAGAGGGTTATCAACTCAAAATTATTGCTCAGTCTGGCTTAGGTATTTTGCGTCATACCAAAAGTTTATTTTCTAGTAGTTTTGCAGAATTACCGCACAAAATCCGTCAATATGCCACAGAACCACAATTATTATTACTCAACAAAGCCAATTCCCGCGCCACAGTACACCGCTCTGGCTACATGGATTACTTAGGTATCAAAAAAATTAATCAAAAAGGTGAAGTAATTGGTGAATATCGTTTTTTAGGTTTATATACATCTTCCGTTTATCATCTAAGTACAACCCATATTCCACTATTACATAAAAAAATAAGTAAAGTCATCAAGTTATCTGGTTATCATATTAATAGCCATCGTGGACAAGCTCTATTTAATATTTTAGAAAGTTACCCGCGTGATGAATTATTCTAAACTAATGTCGAAACTTTATTAAATACGAGTCTTGGTATATTACAATTACAAGAAAGACAACGAGTTAAACTATTTGTACGTGCTGATGAATTTGGTCGTTTTATCTCGTGCTTAGTTTTTGTACCACGCGAACGTTACGACACTAGAATCCGTAAAAAAATGCAAACTATATTATTAGAAGCATTTAATGGTCTTGGAGTAGAATTTACTGTAAATGTATCCGAATCAGTGTTAGCGCAAATCCATTTTATCGTGCGCACTCACGCAGGTAGTTGTTTTGACTGTCATTTAACAGAAATTGAAACCCAATTAGCAGACATTACCCAATCGTGGACTGATAAGCTATATGACACTTTATTAGAGTATTTGGGAGAGGAACGCGGCACGCAACTATACCATCGTTATCAAGATAGTTTTCCGACAGTTTATCAAGAAGATTTTACTGCACGTCACGCACTATTAGACATTGAAAAAATGGAAAAATTTAGTCATTACAATCCATTAGAAATGACACTATATCGTCGTTTAGAAACGCCTAACGGTGCATTACGCTTTAAACTTTATCATTCTCAAGGACAAATTTCTTTATCACGTTTATTGCCGATTTTGGAAAATATGGATGTAGAAGTGCTTAGTGAGCGTAATTATGAAATTAAACCGGCAAAATCTTCAACTTCAATTTGGATTCAAGAGTTAATTTTATGCCATGATGAAAAACAAACGATTGATCTCAATGAATTAAAAACTATTTTTCAACAGACTTTTGCTAAAGTATGGCAACAAAAAGTTGAAAATGATGGTTTTAATCGTTTGGTACTCAAAGCACAATTGAATTGGCGTGATATTGTTATTTTTCGCGCTTATTACAAATATATTCAGCAAATTGGCGCAAATTTTAGCGATAAATATACGCAAAATACTTTAGCACATCATCCAGATATTGCGCGTTTATTGTTAAATGTATTTCACGCACGATTTAATCCTATCGGTCGCCAAACAGACGAGGATCATATCGCACGCGACCGAGAAATTGAAAGTTTATTAGAAAAAATTGAACAACATTTAGAAAATGTAGCAAGTTTGGATGAAGACCGTATTTTAAGACGTTTTCTATCTGTCATTCTGGCCACTGTGCGTACTAATTATTTTCAATTAGATTCAGGTAAGCGTTTGAAATCATACGTTTCATTTAAAATAGATTCTAAACAAATACCTGATATGCCAGAGCCTAAACCTTTGTATGAAATTTTCGTTTATTCGCCACAAATAGAAGGGGTGCATTTACGCGGGGGTAAAGTGGCGCGTGGTGGCTTGCGTTGGTCAGATAGACAGGAAGATTTTCGTACTGAAATTCTTGGTTTGGTCAAGGCGCAAATGGTCAAAAATTCGGTTATTGTACCTGTTGGCTCAAAAGGTGGCTTTATTGTAAAAAATATTAATAAACAAGGCAGTCGTGAGCAAATACAAAAACAAGGTATAGAGTGTTATAAAATTTTTATTCGTGGTTTGTTGGATGTCACTGATAATCTAGTAGATAATCAAATTCTGCCACCACCTGAGGTCATCCGACATGATGTTGATGATCCTTACTTAGTCGTTGCAGCGGATAAGGGTACGGCAACATTTTCCGATATTGCTAATAGCATTGCGCAAGCTTATGGATTTTGGTTAGGTGATGGGTTTGCTTCTGGCGGCTCAGCGGGTTATGACCATAAAAAAATGGGTATCACCGCACGAGGTGCTTGGGAATCGGTAAAACGCCATTTCCGCTATTTGGGAATAGATACGCAAAATCAAGATGTTACTGTTGTTGGTATTGGTGACATGTCAGGTGACGTGTTTGGTAATGGTATGCTATTGTCGTCGCATATTAAATTGGTGGCTGCTTTTAATCATTTGCATATTTTTATTGATCCTAATCCCGATCCTAAAATAAGTTTTAATGAGAGAAAGAGGTTGTTTAATTTACCGCGTTTAACTTGGGCTGATTATGATAGTAATCTCATTTCCAAAGGGGGTGGTGTATTTGATCGCAGTGTAAAATCAATTAAATTAAGTTATGAAATGCAGCAAATATTAGGTGTTTCTCATTATACTTTACCGCCAAATGAATTAATTAAAGCAATATTATGCGCGCCAGTAGACTTGTTGTTTAATGGTGGTATCGGGACGTATGTGAAGGCTGAATCAGAGCATCATACTGAGGTCGGGGATAAAACAAACGATAATTTGCGTGTTAATGGGCAAGATTTGCGTTGTAAAGTGGTTGGCGAAGGTGGTAATTTGGGTTTTACCCGGTTAGGACGGATTGAATATGCGTTAAATGGTGGACGTATTTATACTGATGCAATCGATAATTCAGCCGGGGTAGATTGTTCCGATCATGAAGTTAATATTAAAATTTTGCTTAATGCAGTAGTCGCAACTCAGGATATGACCATGAAACAGCGTAATGAATTATTAGCGGAAATGACTGATGAAGTGGCTAAATTGGTGTTGCGCGATAATTATTTACAAACACAAGCTGTCAGTTTGGCATCGTTCATCAGTAGTGCTACGTTAGACGTGCAAGATCGATTTATGCAATTTTTACAACAACAAGTGAATTTAGACCGTGATTTAGAATTTTTGCCCAATAAAAAAGCAATACAAGTGCGTCGTAATAATCAGCAGGGTTTAACTTCACCAGAGATTTGTGTGCTGTTGGCCTATAGTAAAATTTATTTATATCAAGCGTTATTAGCTGATTTAACGCATGATAGTTATTTACAGCAATTTTTATATCATTATTTTCCGCACCCATTGCCACAGCGTTATGCAGAGGCTATTACTCAACATCGTTTACAACGTGAAATTATTGCGACTTATTTAACGAATATGGTGATAAATTATGGTGGTAATGAATTTATTTTTATTTTACAAGAAGAAACTGGTTTAAGTGTGGTGCAGATTGTTAGTGCGTATGTCATTATTTGGCAAGTGTTTGATATGACTGAATTATGGACTGAAATAGAGGTGTTGGATAATAAGGTTGCTAATGAAGTGCAAATTGCTATGATGTTGAATATACGCAAATTATTAGAGCGTGCAACACGTTGGTTGTTACGCAATCCGCGCCACAATTTGGATATTGCTCAAACGATTAATTATTTTAAAGATGGTGTGAAACAATTTGTTAATCATCTATCGGATTGTATAAGTGAGCATGATCAGCAGAAGGTAGAGCGCATGACGCAAGCGTGGATTGTGGCAAATGTGCCCGAAATGGTAGCGAAAAAGGTGGCTAGTGCAACATTATGGTTAGCGGCGTTGGATGTGGTGGATGTTGCTAATGAAACAAATGATACGTTATTAACTGTATTAAAAATTCATTTTTCGTTAGGTACAAAATTAAAATTACATTGGTTACGTGATCAGATTAGTGCTTTACCACGACAAAATCGTTGGGAATCACTTTCTCGTTCTGCATTGCGGGATGAGTTACACCATATTCACCGCCATTTAACGATTCAAGTATTACTAAGTGTACAACATGAGGATGCTCAACAACGGCTTGAATTATGGTTAAAAAATAATCAAATAGCCATTAATCGCAGTGTGCAACTTTTTGCGGAATTACAAGCAGTGGATAAGCCTGATTTAGCGATGTTATCGGTTGTATTGCGCGAAGTGGGGCAGTTGACCGTAAACAATTATTAACCAGTGTCGTCATTTTGTTTCAGTATGCTTACAGGTGATAATTAATCTAATCTTGATCCTGTATTTAAATAAGTAAACATCTCATAGGCAAAATGCTCTAAGTGTCGAACGTAACGCCGATTGAATTGTATTAGGGTGTTGTAGGCTAATACGGCTGGAATCGCTACCGCTAAACCTAATGCAGTCATAATCAAAGCTTCACCAATCGGCGTGGCGACGGTATCTAAACTTGCCTGTCCACTCATGCCAATCTTAGTCAACGCATCGTAAATACCCAATACAGTGCCTAGTAAACCGATAAAAGGCGCAGTACTGCCGATAGTAGCTAAAATGCTTAAACCTGATCCTAAATGTGCTTTACTGGTGTGAATACTTTGCTGTATAGCATGAGTAATAAATTCACTTTGAGAACAGAGTATTTCAGTATGTTTTGATTGCTGATGGTGCAGGGCAGCGCGGATGCCTTCTTGAGCGAGCAGTGCATAAGGATGAGTATGCCGGTTCAAGTGAGAAGTTTCTAATAAATCATTCCAAAAACGCCGTTTAAATCTCCAAGCACGTAGATTAAGTCCCAACAATTGTAAGCTTTTGCGTAATATCACATAC
This sequence comes from uncultured Thiotrichaceae bacterium, assembly GCA_964388965.1. GTDB lineage: Bacteria > Pseudomonadota > Gammaproteobacteria > Beggiatoales > Beggiatoaceae > Albibeggiatoa. Next base: position 11,587 of record CAYMCP010000029.1, read on the forward strand.
CAAGTCAAAATTGACATAAACAGCAATATGGTAAAAATACTAAAACCAATTGTATTGAATTGTGCAATAAAATCATGCAAATTTAGTATAAGTGGTTGTACTGATTCCATTTTTCATTGTCCATAAAAATAGGGACGTGATGTCCCCAAAGCAGTGGATAGGAAATGAAGTTAAAAAATTAACCTATCCTAAACCGAAAAATCTAATATTATCGAACACCACCATTTACACCGTTCACGGCTTTCATACTCAGGCGGATACGACCTTGTTTGTCAATTTCCAAAACTTTGACCTGTACAATTTCGCCTTCACGTAATTTATCGCTCACTTTTTCAACCCGTTCTTCGGAAATTTGTGAAATATGCACTAAACCATCTCTACCCGGTAAAATGCTAACAAATGCTCCAAATTCCATTAATTTAACAACTTTACCCTCATACACCATACCGACTTCAACATCAGTCGTGATTTGCTCGATTCTGCGACGTGCTTCCTGACCTGCCATAAAATCTACAGAAGCAATTTTCACTAAACCATCATCACTGATGTCAACACTCGTACCGGTTTCTTCAGTGATTGTGCGAATCGTCGCGCCACCTTTACCAATCACATCGCGGATTTTTTCAGGCCGGATACGAAAAGTCATAATACGCGGTGCATGGCGTGACATTTCAGAACGTGGACGTTCAATTGTATTTTCCATAATCCGTAAAATGTGCATCCGACCGTCACGCGCTTGAGATAAAGCTTTTTCCATAATATCGCGGGTAATACCATCAATTTTAATATCCATTTGCAATGCCGTTACGCCACGCTTTGTACCCGCAACTTTAAAATCCATATCGCCTAAATGATCTTCATCGCCCATGATGTCAGACAATACAGCAAAACGATCACCCTCTTTAATTAAACCCATAGCAATACCTGCCACTGGCGCACGAATTGGCACACCTGCGTCCATTAGGGCAATGCTACCACCGCATACTGTCGCCATAGAACTAGAACCATTAGACTCGGTAATTTCAGACACCAAACGAATGGCATAAGGGAATTGTTGTTGACTTGGCATAACCGCTTCTAAGGCACGGCGTGCCAAACGACCATGACCGATCTCACGACGTTTTGGCGTACCAACTCGACCGATTTCACCAACACAATAAGGCGGAAAATTGTAATGTAGCATAAATTCTTCACGCCGTTCTCCGCCCAATTCGTCAATTAACTGTGCGTCGCGGTCTGTGCCTAAAGTGATAATTACTGCTGCTTGCGTTTCGCCGCGCGTGAATAAAGCTGAACCATGCGTGCGTGGTAAAAAACCAGCGCGAATTTTAATCGGACGGACTGTCACATTATCCCGGCCGTCAATACGCGGGTCGCCCACTAAAATGTTGCCACGTACAATACTCTTTTCTAATTTTTCAACATAACTAAGCACTTGTTCTTCATGCCAATTATCGTTTGCGCACAATTCTGCAACAATATCCTTGCGGTGCTGCTCTAAAATATCACGGCGTTGTAATTTATCTTGAATTTTGTAAGCATTACGCAAACGAGTATCTGCTACTTCTTGTAATTTTTGCGTTAATGCTTGGTTTTCGATTGGAGATTGCCAATTTAGAGTTGGAATAGGTACCGCCTGTGCCATTTCTCTAATTGCCATGATGACAGTTTGTAACTGCTCGTGCCCAAACATCACCGCACCTAGCATAACTTCTTCTGACAATTGGCGCGCTTCTGATTCAACCATGAGTACCGCATTTTCAGTACCTGCAACGACTAAATCTAAATCAGAATGATGTAATAACTTATTGGAGGGATTTAGTAAATATTCACCAGTGCGACTGTCATAACCAATTCGCGCTGCACCAATGGGACCGCTGAAAGGTAAACCTGCAATCGTCAACGCGGCAGAGGCACCAATCATTGCAGGCACATCCGGGTCAATTTCTGGGTCTAACGACATGACAGTAGCAATGATTTGTACTTCATGGTTAAAGTCATCGGCAAATAGTGGGCGGATAGGACGATCAATTAAACGCGAGGTCAATGTTTCTTTTTCAGTCGCCCGACCTTCACGTCGAAAAAAACCGGCTGGAATTTTCCCTGCTGCATAACTTCGCTCTTGATAATCTACTGTCAGTGGAAAAAAGTCTGTACCACTAGGCTCTTTACCTACAACCACTGTCACTAAAACAACTGTATCACCCATGCTCACAATGACCGCGCTGGTCGCCTGACGTGCGACTTCACCAGTTTCTAGGGTTATTTCGCGTTGCCCGTATTCAAATGTACGCTTATATGGAATCATTATTTATACCTTTTTTCCTTCACACTGACGCTAAACCAAAACCTGTTACTTACCTTAACGACGTAAACCTAGTTTGCTAATTAAACTACGATAGCGTTCTACATTTTTGTTTTTTAAATAATCTAATAAACTACGGCGTTGATTAACCATCCGAATTAAACCACGACGAGAATGGTGATCTTTTTTATGCGATTTAAAATGGTTAGATAAACTCTCAATATTGGAAGTTAGCAACGCTACTTGTACTTCCGGGGAGCCTGTATCGTCTACAGAGCGTTGGTATTCGCCAATAACTTTAGCTGTTTGTTCTGCGGTTAGCATTGAGTAATTACTCCGTTCGTATGCCAAATTAAACACTACATTTTATCTTTCTTTTGTATGTAAAACAAGTATTTTATCAGTAATTCAATAATTCTCGTTTTGACACCCTAATCCTATAATACACTTATTTCTTCGTCTCAACGATCTTCGTCGGGAGATGCCCAGCGTCCTATGCTGAAAAGCGCACTGTGTCATTATCTGGATTAATTGTTTTATTCAACGGAAATTATTCGCAGTATCGGTTGACATAAATCCGCTTTCTTTCAGAGAAATACCCAATCCATCGCCTATTACGAAATGATCTAAAACTCGAACATCTACCAAATTTAAAGCTTCTTTCAAATGTTGCGTAATAATAATATCGGCTTGGCTTGGCTCTGCCACACCTGAGGGGTGGTTATGCGCAAAAATAACTGCGGCGGCATTATGATGTAATGCACGTTTAACTACCTCTCTTGGGTATACGCTCGCGCTATCAATCGTACCGTAAAATAATTCTTCATATTTAATGATACGATGCTGATTATCTAAAAATAGACAGGCGAATACTTCGTGTTGACGACCACTTAATTCTGATAATAAATAATTGCGTGTTGCCTCTGGATTGGCTAACACATCACCACGCTGCAAACATTGACGTAAATAACGCTTACTCAATTCAACACACGCTTGTAGTTGTACATATTTGGCACTGCCCAGACCTTTTGCCTCGCAAAAACGATTTTGATCAGCGTTCAATAGACTGCGTAAGTCGTTAAATTCATTGAGTAAATCTTGTGCTAAATCTAAAGCACTTTTGCCTTTTACGCCAGTGCGTAAGAAAATTGCTAACAATTCCGCGTCGGTTAGTGCTTGCGCACCACGCTGTAACAATTTTTCACGAGGTCGAACTTCCGCAACCCAATCCTTAATCGCCATAATTAACCAACGTAACTCATCTGCCGACACGCAAAAGAACCATTACACACAATTATTAATAGCAAAATACCAATAATTGAAAGTAAAATGTCGAATATAGGTAAAAAACATAATAATTGCGCGGCTTTATAATATTCAAAATAATAGGCTACCCAACTACCAATGATAGACGTTAAATAGATAGGGATGTAAGCAAAGAAAGATAAGGCTAGGATTAATGTGACCATACTATCTTGCGCCCCTGGAATTGTTGACATAACGTATAGCGAACCAATAATTAAAATCGGGAGTGGTAATAAAAATAATGTAAAAACAATATTTGTAATAATCACACGGCGTTTAATAATTGTAGGATTGATAACTGATTTATTCATAACCATATTAAAGCAAAAGGCTGAAATGCCGTTAAGTATACGTGCAACTCATTTTGAATACACCAAAAAATTATGTTTGAATACCACATTAGTTGGCGACCAAATAGTGATATAGCTTATTTACAAGCTCGTGCGCAATTATACCAAAAAATTCGCCAATTCTTTACTGATCGACATATTTTAGAGGTTGAAACACCTATATTATCTCAATTCGCCGTACCAGAACCCAGTATCGAACCGTTGACAACGCAATTATACGGATATAAAACCTTTTATTTGCAAACTTCGCCAGAATTGGCAATGAAGCGTTTATTAGCAGCAGGGAGCGGCGCGATTTTTCAAATTTGTAAAGTATTTAGAGATGATGAATTGGGACGTTGGCATAATCCAGAATTCACTTTATTAGAGTGGTATCGTCCAAATTTTGATGCAGATGATTTAATTCAAGAAGTCAGCGATTTATTACAATTTATTTTGGATTGTCCAGATGCGAAAGTTGTTACTTATCAACAAGTTTTTGAAAATTATTTGTCTATTCATCCCTTAAAATGCGCATTATCTGAATTACAGCAATTAATTAAAAAATTTGCTATAAAAAATGCCGAATCATTCGACCGTGATACTTGTTTGCAATTACTCATGGCGCATGAAATTGAACCGTGTTTAATAGCTGATTATCCTGTGGTAATTAAAGATTTTCCCGCTTCTCAAGCTGGATTAGCACGTAAAAAGTCAGAAAATTCACAATTTGCAGCAAGATTTGAATTTTATTTTAAAGGTGTTGAATTAGCGAATGGTTTTCATGAATTAGTCGATCCGATTGAGCAACGTCAACGTTTTGAACAGGATTTAATTAAAAGGGCTAAAAATGGGCAAACTATTTTGCCAATTGATGAGTATTTTTTAGCTGCTTTGGACGCAGGTTTACCCGATTGTGCCGGCGTGGCGTTGGGCGTGGATAGATTGTTAATGTTGTGGTTGAATGCGGATAATATTCAAGATGTGTTAAGTTTCTCTATTGAGCGTTGTTAAAAAATTTGAGCGTTGTCAATCCAAACCTTGAATTCTTTTATGATCTTAATACTTTGTATTAATTTAGAATCACAGTATAATTTAACCTCTTTTTGCATGGACGAGGAATAACGATGGATATTAATGAAATTTGTAGCGAAATAGTACGCACCGTAGATGCAGCACTAGGTTGTGCGGTTGTGGATTTAAATAGTGGTTTATTATTAGGTGTCTCGCACAACGTTCCCTACTTTACTCAATCTTATTTAGATGCTGTTGCGGCGGCGGCTGTCGATATGTTTCGTGGTCGGACGATTAGTGCGGTGGAAGATATGATTGCAAATATGCGTGGTAATTCAAAAGCTCATTTGGTGAAAGAAGTACAAATGACAACTGAAAATACATTTCACTTTATGATGATCGTGCCAGAAAAACCAGATGCTTTGGTTGTTTTAGTGACGAGCCGAAAAGCTAATTTAGGTATGGGCTGGGCTTCTTTGCGTCGAGTTGTACCGCAATTGACACCTTTGTGTCCTTGATTAAGCCTAGAGCTTTACTAGGTGGGATGTGTGCTATTGATTAGAAATAACTTATTGAGCTGTGTCATTTTTTCATTCCTAAACTGACTCTTGCTAAACCTGATAAATCGTTGATAGTCTGCACATTTTGGTAGTTTTGCGCGAGTAATATTTGTTGTACTGCGATAGCTTGGTTATATCCGTGCTCAAATAATAAAATGCCGTTCATAAATAAAAAATTTTGGGAACATGCGCTGATTTGTTGAATATCATCTAATCCGTCCATCCCAGAAATTAAAGCTTGCAGCGGTTCAAATTGCACATCACCTTGTTTCAAATGTGGGTCATCACTAGCGATATAAGGCGGATTGGATACGATAAGATGTGCTTTTAGGCGGGGTAAATTCTGAAACCAGTGGCTGAGATAAAATTTAACATTCGTACATCGTAATTTCTCTGCATTATATTTGGCGGTTGCTAGGGTTTTTGGATTGATGTCAACAGCAATAATTTTTGCGTGAGGACATTCTCGTGCCAAAGCTAAAGCAATTGCGCCGCTGCCTGTGCCCAAATCTAAAATAATCGGCTGTTCAATTTGTGGTAGGTGGTTTAGAGCCTGTTCAACAAGTAACTCTGTTTCTGGTCGTGGGATTAAAGTGCTTGTATTGACGTGTAAATTAAGTGACCAAAATTCTTTATTTCCTACTAAATAGGCTATGGGTTGATGTTGACTACGTTTTTTTACCAGTTCCTGAAATTGTTGCCATTGTTGTTCACTAAGTTGTTTTTCTGACCAAGCGTAAAGTTGACTGCGAGAGATATTTAATACATGCGTTAGTAAAATTTCAGCATCTAAACGTGCATTTTCTAGCCGTTGTAATTGTTGATTGGCATATTGCAGTGCTGCTTTTCGGGAAAGTGTGGACATGTAGGAATAAGCCTATGACTGAAAATAATTTAACTGACATTGTACTCAATATTTTACGTCAATATCCGCAAGGTTTAGGCGAATTTGAATTATTAAAAGCATTACAAGCCAAACAGATTCAGGGCTTTCCTGAAGTGAGTCTTACCGAAAATTATCCCCTATTTAAAATGCACTTCTTACTATTTCATACCTTGTACAAGCTGCGTCGGCGACTATGGCAGCAACGACAAGCCTGTCTGGAAATTTCTGCATTAAATATTCGATTATTACCCTACCATGCGGGGGAACGTGCTTTAATTGAGCATGACCCACTTGAAACTTATTATTTAGAGGTAACGCATTTGTACACCACAACCGCACAAGATGTTGATAATTTAATTACAAATTTTTGGGTATTATTTCACGCAGGTGAACAAAAAACGGCGGCATTAGCGTTATTGGGTTTACAAGAACCTGTTAATTATCAGCAAATTAGAAAACAATATAAGCGACTAGTCAGCCAATATCATCCCGATCACGGCGGGAATAAGGAAAAATTACAGGCGATTAATGCCGCGATGGATGTTTTAGAAAAATGCTATAACTCAAATTAGAGTAAAGTACAGGAATATAGAATTTATGTAACTACCTAGTTCAATTATGCCAATAAACGGCTATTTGTACCAGTATATGTGTGGCTAGGTAGTTACGGTATTTTTAAATTACCAGCTTTGTGTCAAGATTGAATTGACTATGCTCTATTGCTGTTCTGCTTTTTTACGTGCTCTTTCTGCCGCATCTGCTTTCGCTTTTTGCTCGACTTCTAGCATGTACAAAAAATTGATTTTAAAATCACGAGAAACCTCATCAATGGTCTGCATTTTACTTAATGCTGCCGTAACATCCATTGTCGCTACTGTTACCGACTGGAACTTAGTTGCATTTGCATACATATTAAATAAAAGCTGTTGATCCTCAATGCTGTGGTCGGGTACCAAAACTCTTTGCGCGACATCATGTAATGCTTCTGTATCAGATTTAGCAGCCGATTCGTAAAATGCGGTTAATTTTGCATTGAACTCACTTGGCGACATAGCATCTACCAATATTCCAATTCTAGCAGCATCCTCATCCTCAATCGCTTGCGTACCAAAACTTAACATTGCACTCAATGCTAATACAAGTGGTAGTTTTTTACTCAACATAAACAACCCTTTCGTTAGATGTTTAACATAGATTAATAATTATTGTTCAGTGATAATTATATGCTAATATTCAAATATTTCTATATTATCTCAACATTTCAACTAAAAAAAACTGGAAGCAGAACTTTCATGCAGTACCCCCAAATAGGATTTGGGAGTAATTTAATAACCAGATAAAATTGATATTATCTTGGCGATACAGGCTGTAATTCAGGGGAAGGTGCATATATTTTACAATCAGTGCGTCCCTGCGCCGTAATACGACGAAAACGTTTTAAAAATATATCAAACTTACGGTTTTCTTCTTGTTTTTCTTCATATTTTTCGATCAAGTTTTTTTCAAAATTGTCGATATTCTTTTGCACACTTTCGATATTCATGTGCAAACGTTCGCGCTCTTTTTCAGTCACCGCCTGATTGTTATAACTTGAGTCTAAGTTACCTCGCATATCATTCAGGTTTTTTTCCGAACGCGCAATTTGTGAACGAATAACCTCAATTGTTGCATCTAGGGTATCTAAGCGATTACGGCGTTCAATCTCAATACCATCCTCACTGTTAAACAAATTCAGTACTTCATCGTCCTTTTCGCGCTCTGCCAAACATTCGGCGTACTTGCGCTTACGCTCTTCACGCAAACGTGCTTCTTCAGCAATTTCCTCCGTCGTTTTTGCGCGCCCAATCTCATTGACAGCTACCCCTCTTTGGTTAAATTCTTGATAACCCTGCTGTGAATATTCAGGGGGAACGACATTACCACAATTTAAGATACCATCTTCATCCTCCCAGCATTTAAACGTAGCAGAAACAGAAAAACTACTGATTAATAAAACACATAAAAACGTAGTAGATAAATGTCTCATTAAAGACCTCCTTAGTGTTGATGTTTATGGAGTCATCAATGTTAAAAACTAAATTTTATAATAGCATAATTCATCAGTCGATAGATGTCATGATGATTATTAGTTATGATGTACACTTTATTTTGAATGATAAATTTCATCAATTAGCTTGGAGGAAATATGCCTAAAAATGCTTTTTATGCACAATCTGGTGGAGTCACTTCTGTAATTAATGCCTCAGCTTGTGGCGTAATTGAAACTGCACGCCACTATCCTGAACAAATCAATAAGGTATATGCGGGTCGTAATGGCATTATTGGGGCGTTGACTGAGGAATTGATCGATACCTCACAAGAACCAGCGCAAGCTATCGCTGCATTACGCCATACTCCATCTGGTGCATTTGGCTCTTGTCGTTATAAATTAAAAGGTTTAGAAGAAAATAAGGCGGAATATGAACGTTTAATTGAAGTATTCAAAGCGCATGACATTGGCTATTTCTTTTACAATGGTGGTGGTGACTCACAAGATACGTCACACAAGGTATCACAAATTGGCGATGCGTTAGGTTATCACGTTACCTGCATTGGCGTACCAAAAACGGTAGATAATGATTTACCTATTACAGACAATTGCCCTGGATTCGGTTCAGTAGCTAAATATGTTGCAGTCTCTATTCGTGAAGCGGCATTTGACGTAATATCTATGGCGAAAACCTCTACTAAAGTCTTTGTATTGGAAGTTATGGGGCGACACGCAGGTTGGATTGCAGCGGCAGGTGGTTTGGCGCGAGAACAGGAAAGCGATGCACCACATATTATTTTATTTCCTGAACGTGCTTTCAATAAAGAAAAATTCTTAGCCAAAGTTGACGAATCGGTAAAAAAATTTGGCTATTGCTGCATTGTCGTTTCTGAGGGCGTGAAAGATGAAACCGGTAAATTTCTTGCCGATGCAGGTACACGCGATGCGTTTGGTCATGCGCAATTAGGTGGTTGTGCACCAGTGGTTGCTAATATGTGTAAGGAAGCATTAGGCTATAAATACCACTGGGCGGTAGCAGATTATTTACAACGTGCGGCGCGTCATATTGCTTCTAAAACGGATGTAGATCAGGCGTATGCAATGGGTAAAGCGGCTGTAGAATTAGCCATGCAAGGTAAAAATGCAGTGATGCCAACAATTGTGCGTATTTCAAATGATCCTTATCGTTGGGAAGTTGGTCATGCAAATTTAGCCGATGTGGCGAACGTTGAAAAGAAAATGCCTAATAATTTTATGACTGAAGATGGTTATGGTATTACTGGAGCATGTCGTGAATATTTGCAACCCTTGATTATGGGTGAGGATTATCCACCGTACAAAAATGGTTTGCCCGATTATGTGGTACTTAAAAATGTGGCTGTACCAAAAAAATTAGCGACGGAATTTGAAGTAAAATAATACCCAAACTCGTGACAACGCACTCCGCGTCTACTTAAATTTGACGCAGTGCGTAGAACGAGGGGAATTCATCAAACTTATGACCGCAACAGGACGCACCTGCGTCCACCTAAGGTAATTACTCAAATTGACCGATGTGTATTTGATCAGCAGATAAGCCAACTTGTCCCAATAGATGTCGTGAATTCTTCGTTAAATCAGGCGAACCTGCAACATAAACTTGATAATTCTCAATATTAGGACATTCCGCTAATACCTTGTCTATGGTCACATCAACAATATTATTTTCAACTACTTGTTGGTAATAGTAAAAATTATCCAACGCATCCGACCAAGAACGACACAAATTACTTAAATAATGACCATTTTCGTATTGGGAACTCCAAAATAAGTGGAATGAAGCAATTTGATCAATTGAAATAGCGTGCTCAATCAAACTTTTAATAGGTGCAAACCCATCTTCATAGGCAATAAATATCGCTGGACGAGAATCCTCAGTATCTAGGATAAATTGACCCTCAGGACCTTCTAACGTAATCAATTGATGAATTTTTAATTGTTGGATTAATTCAGCCACCGCATTTTGTTTATGAATGTGAAATTGCAAATTACGTCCATCACAAGGGCAACTCGCCAAAGGTAATTTAACCGTTTTTCCTTCCGCTACATTCAACTTCACATATTGTCCAGCCATAAAGCGCAACGTATTATTACGCGGTGTTTGCAAATGTAATAACACAACATCATCACTTAATAAATCGAGTTTTTTCACTCTCGTTTCGATTGATTGGATTGGAATCTCACTAACATCATGCGCCTCTGCTGCTTCTAAAACGAGATCAGTAATAGCAGTATGGCTACACATCAAAATATAACCCATATTCTGCTCTGTTTGACTTAACACATAATCATGATCGCGGATTTTCCACACCTCACCCGATACCAATCGCGCCTTACACGAACCACAATTGCCACTCGTACAACCGTAATTTAACGTTAAACCAGCTTGTAATGCCGCTTCTAGCAAAGAGGAAGAACCTTCAACAAAAAAATCATGCCCACTAGGCAACATTTTAACGTATGCCACCATAATGCGTAAAAAAGTATCTTTAGCTAGTAATTGATTTTTCGGCGTAGTTTCGCAATGATAGGGTTGTGTTTGTTGCTCCACCCAATCAAATAATGTTTTCAAATCTGGATGCTGTTTAACCAACTCGGTTAATTTTTCACGTAATTGTTGATTAAAATCATGCTGATGTTGTAACTCATTACGAGTACAAATTAATTGTTTAGCCAACTCAGTTAAGCGATTAGTCAACACTTCGGGCGACGGCAACGAGTCTGAATAATGTTTTCTAGGACGTGCTTCCGCTTTGATCTTTTGCACTTTTTCTAGCATAGTATTATCTTCAAGACTCGCGTTAGGATAAGCGAACAATAAATCTGTAACCTTAATTTTTCCTTCAAAGGTGGCGATCTCGCCATTACGAATTTTATGTTGTAAAGTACCGCGAGTTGTACCTACCAAACGCGCAGCACGAGAAACACTCAGTAATTGTGGCATGGCTATTCTATTGTTGTTGTGGGCTCAAAATGATTATAGCAATTATGAGTGTCCATAACATACCAAGTTTGATTGCAGTTCCAGCCTTTTCGTTTTAATATTCGCTTGGACAATTTTCTTATTCTCATTAGCAATATTTCAGACAGTTTTTTGGAGTATTTGATAAAATCAATGGATTTAGGAGGAGTGACGCAATTTTTCTCGTTTTTCTCGTTCCTACATGCCATGTGGGAATGCAGTCCAGATGCGCCGCGTCACGAGTCAACTGCGTAATTCCTAATTGAAATATTAAATTTTCACCAAAAGCTGCCCGAAGTATTGATTAGCACAATTTATTTTTTAGGAGAACGTTTATGAATAAAATTTTACTTACACTGATTACCTTGTTACCAGCCACTGCTTTTGCACACACAGGTACTGAAATAACGGGTTTTACAGCGGGTATATTACACCCTCTTACAGGGCTTGATCATTTACTTGCAATGGTTGCAGTCGGTTTGTGGGCAAGCCAAATCGGTAAAAAAGCAATATGGATGTTACCTACTAGCTTTGTTACAGTAATGGTCTTAGGGGCGTTATTGCCTCTTTTCCAAATTAATTTACCTTATGTAGAAGTGGGTATTTTATTATCCGTATTAGTTTTAGGTGGTTTAATTGCGGCAGCATTGCCAATGGTACTAAGCGTTGTAATTGTAGGATTTTTTGGCTTATTTCATGGTTATGCGCATGGGATAGAAGCCAGTACATTATCAGCCACTTATATCACTGGATTTGTACTTGCAACTGCAATATTACACATTACAGGTGTGATTGTAGGGATAAACTTGCACAAACTAAGTGAAAAAATGACTCGTTTTGCCGGTGGTTTAATTGCAATGACAGGCGCGTACCTGATTTTTGCGTAAAAATATACAACAAACGGACAGCTTACCATTAGTACTCGGTACTCGTCCCAACGGTCTCCGTTGGGATGCAGCCTAGACGCTCTGCGTCTCAAAACAAAAAAGGTATATCCGCTATATGGAATTTTTACTTGTCTAACTACTTATTTTTTATAAGGAATACAACTTTATTGCTAGTTGGTAATTGATACATGAAATATCTAAGCTTATTCATACTGATGTGTAGCGCGTTACCTGCATACGCCGAAAAAATTTTATTTATTCCCACTGCTTATATTGCCTCAAAAAATTTTGAATATTCTAACGATAATGGCGGAGTAAATGGTCGTATCGCATCTTTGGGTCTGCAATTTACTGGAATATATGACAAATTTTACTTTAGCTTATCAGGCGAAAAAAATCCTGTCACCTCCGAAGAATCAACAAAAAATCTATTATTCAATAAAGTCAATGTTGACCGCACAGACTTATCCATCTCTTTTGGCTACGAAGTTAATCCATCTATTCGCACCTTCGCGGGCTACAAATACGGTAAAACCACATTAACAGAATTGCCTTACGCGCCCTATCCCTACGCCAAAACCTTTTTAGAAAGTGGAGGCGTTTTTATTGGAGCAGGTGGTGGGTGGGAAGTAAAAAATTGGGGATTTATCTCGTTCAGCGCGGCTTACGCAACATTAGGTGCTACCTATGAAAGTCCAATTATCGAACGAGTGGACGGCAATTCATCAGGAACAAGTTTAACTTTAGGTTGGAAAGCACCCATTACAACAAAGTTAGCCTATGAAATTGTATTAACCCGTCACGATTATTACTACGATGATTTTGCTCAGTATGAATCAAATATTTCAGAACAATTTTTATCTATTCGCTTAGGTTTATCCTACGTGTTTTGAAGCATCTATTTTACAAATTATCGTTACTTGCAAATATCAAAGCAGCCAGTACATTACGACCTTCAGCAACCAAAATATTATATGTTCTACATGCAGCCAGTCTATCCATAACTTCCATACCTATGTGTGCTTCAATCAGGGCTGAGTATAGATGTGGCTGCGGAAACTGCTGCTTTAAACCTGTTCCCAAAATCACCAATTCCGGTTGCAATGCACGTAAACGCTTAAAATGCGCTACATTTAAATCATTAAAACTTTTGATATCCCAATTAGATAAATATTCAGGCATAACAATTAAACTGCTATTATAAACTACGCCTCGAATCGTAACTTTATCATTATCATAACTTTGAATATTGTTTGATGTTGTTTTATCTAAATGTAATTTCATATTAAAACTCTATTTCGGGTATTTACCTAACGTTCGATTCAATATATTGCTGCGCATGTTGTACCAAAGTGATAGAAGGTGATGCCATAAGAAAACGCAAATCAATGCGACGATTATGTTTTTTATTCTCACTAGTGGTGACAGGGCGACGCGCCTCGTAAGCACTCACGCTGATAAGAGCTTGACGTTGTGGATTTTGCAATCTGTCCAATGTCGGCGCGGAATCGACTAAAGAGCGATATGTATTTAATGCTCTGGCGACTGATAATGACCAATTATCTTCAAATTGCGCATTATGAATCGGTTGATCATCAGTATGTCCCTCAATAAAAATAGCTTCTAAACGGGCTTTTTTATCCGAATTTCCACATTCTACTGGCATTTCATCCATTGGTGAAACGGCGTAACAAGGTAAAATTTTTGCCAGTACAATCGCTAATTCTCTAATAATTCGCTGACCTTCAGGACGAAATGTTGCCTTGCCCGAATCAAATAGTAAAGCCTCTGGTAAACGTACTATGCCATTTTTTACATCTATTAAAACTCTAACGCCTTGTCCTTCAAGCTGTTTTTCGATTTCACCGAGCATCATTTGTTGTACCAGATTATTATCAGAGATGCGGTCTACTATGCGCTCCAAATAATATTTTTTGAGTTGAGATTGTTCAGCTTGACTATTCGATTCAGATTCAGCCTCGCGTAAATTCAGCGCAAATGCCATCAAAATAATGATAAAAATGAATAATAAACCTACCATTAAATCGCTAAGCGAGGCAAGATAACTCTCTTCTGATGCTGATATTTCTTGCATATTGTGTTACTTGAATTTGAAAACATCGTTTCATTCTAGTGTAAGAACGCAGCAATATCAACAAAAAATATTTTTAATAACAAAAGAATATAAGATGTTTTTAACAAATTACTTTAAGTTGTGTCATAATTTATTATCACTCGAAAGAGGATGTTATTGGTTTTCAAGCCCGCCAAGTGACTTGCCGAATGACAACTGGAAACGACAGAACATCGTGCAATACAAAGTCAATGAATGTCCGTATTGCCATCAAATAACACAAGCAAAATTTTCAATTGGAGTTGATCATTATGTGCAATACGGTAATCGTGTCAAAATGTTTGGCAACCATCACTGGCATGGGACGCTGAATAGTTACCGTTTTTCTACATAGCGGTTGCCAATTTACTTAATAACGCATCTATTTTAGGTTCACGACCGCGAAACGCTATAAATAAATCCATCGCACTTTGCGAGCCGCCTTTTTCCAAAATATTGTGCATAAATGCTAACCCTGTCTCACGATTAAAAATACCATTTTGCTTAAATAAACTAAACGCATCTGCTGCCAATACTTCAGCCCATTTATAACTGTAATAACCTGCTGCATAACCACCTGCAAAAATATGCAAAAATGAATGTTGAAAACGATTAAATTCTGCCAAAGGTAATACTGAAACTTGTTCGCGCACATTGTCCAATAAAGCTTGAATATCTGTATCTGATTGATATTGTTTGTGTAATTGGAGATCAAATAAAGCAAATTCCAGTTGACGTAACATTAATAAACCCGATTGAAAATTTTTCATGGTGTATAATTTGTCAAACAAACTTTCTGGCAATATTTCACCTGTTTCAAAATGTTTAGCAAACAAGTCTAATGCAGGTTTTTCCCAACACCAATTTTCCATTAATTGGCTAGGTAATTCCACCGCATCCCATTCCACACCATTAATGCCAGATACCGGCATATAATCGACTTGCGTTAATAGGTGATGTAAACCGTGTCCAAATTCATGAAACAAGGTTATCAATTCAGTGTGGGTCAGCAAACTTGGTTTTCCATCCACAGGTGGAGTAAAATTACACACCAAATAAGCGACGGGATGTTGTATTATGCCATTGATTTTTTTGCGAATGACACATTGATCCATCCATGCACCACCACGTTTTTTCTGTCGTGCATAAGGGTCTAAATAGAATTGTCCACGTAAATCACCATTTTCGTCGTGAATTTGGTAAAAAGTAACATCTTGATGCCAAACATCTACATCATTTTTAGCTGTAATTATAATCCCATATAAACGCTGAACAATATCAAACATACCTTGTATCACTTGCGGCAATGGAAAATAAGGTCTTAATTCTTCTTGTGAAATTTGATAATGCTGTTGCTTGAGTTTTTCTGAGTAATACCATAAATCTGCTTGGGTAAAATCTGTTAAACCGTCGTATTGTTGAGCAAAAGTTTTTACTTGTGCCAATTCTTTTAGAGCGAATGGTTTGGATTTTTCCGCTAAATTATTTAGGAATTCTAATACTTTATCAGTAGATTCTGCCATTTTTTCGTATAGGGATAATTCAGCATAATTGTCAAAACCAATCAATTTAGCGTATTCTTGTCGTAAATCCATTATTTCCTGCATAATACTAGAATTATCCCATTGATCAAATTCTGAGGCACGAGTAACAAATGCTTTGTACACTTCCAAGCGTAATGCGCGATTATCAGCGTAAGTCATAATAGGCAAATAACTAGGCATATCCAAAGTAATTAACCAACCGTCCAGTTGTGCTTGCTGCGCGTTTTGTTTTAACAAGCCTTTCACAGAGTCGGGTAAACCCGCTAATTCAGACTGTTCGGTAATATGTTTTTTCCAGCCATCTGTTGCATCTAGTACATTTTGACTAAATTTGGAGCTAAGTTGTGATGATTGGTGCGTGATTTGTTTACAACGTGCTTTTTGTTCTGCTGGTAAATCTACGCCAGAAAGGTGAAAAGAACGCAGTGCATCATTAATTATTTTTTGCTGTGCATTATCTAATTGCGCAAATTCCACACTATTTTTAATAGCTTTATAAGCTCTATTTAAGGTTTCGTTTTGCCCTAATTCGCTATTATATTCAGTTAATAGTAGCAAACTTTTATCGTATACTTCGCGTAACGCATCATTATCTCGCACACTGTGCAAATGGCTAATTGGTGACCATAGACGATTTAAACGATCAGCAATTTCAGACATGGGTAACACCAAATTATCCCAACTATAGCTAGATTGTGCTAAAAGTGTTTCAATTTGAGTGCGGTTTTCAGCTAATACCGTCTCCAATGCTGGTAAGATATGTTCGGGTTTGATTTGGGAAAAAGCGGGTAAATCGGTTTTAATGAGTAATGGATTGTCCATATTATTCCTTTTCACGCTGTAATTTTTCTATTTGTGCAGCGTTATGACGATTTTCTTCTTCGATTAAGGCTAAACGTTGTGTTAATCGACGTTGGCGGCGTTCTAGTTCTGATTGATGAATATCAATACCTAGCACTTTGATCAGTAACATACCAATACCTAGTATAAATACCAGAGTAGGCGGATAGTTAATCCCTAAAAATCCAGCAAACCAATCAATTAATTGGGGAAACATACCTAGAAATAAGATAATAAAAGCAATCCATAACCACCATAAAGCATGGCGGGTGTGCAGATGATCACGTCGAATTAGATATAAAATAATGCCAGCAATGCTAAGTCCTAACAATGCGGAGGTAATGTGATAGCTCAAAGTGTACATGAAGGTTCGGGCAGTTTTAAAAAATTAAGCCATGATAAACAGTAAATGGATAACAGTAAACTCAAGTTCTCTGATATTCCGTACCTTGATTGACATAATTTATGTGTTTTAAGTAATTTTTAAGTTTCTTTGAGTGATGCGTAAAATCCAATACGATTTAAATCTTGTTTACTGAGTTGGTAGACTTTCATTAAATTTTCTGGCACAAGCACTTGTTCTGGATGACCTTGCGCAATTAATTTTCCTTGATGTAATAATAAAATTTGTTGACAAAAGTGTGTGGCTAATGTGAAATCGTGTAACACGGCGATCACTAAACAACCTTGATCTGCATATTGTCTTAATAATTCCATCATGCGCAATTGGTGGTAAGGGTCGAGTGATGATGTAGGCTCGTCTGCTAATAAAATTGGGGCTTGAACTGCCATTGCTCTGGCTAATAATACGCGCGCTTGTTCACCTCCTGATAATTCTGTAATGGCTCGTTTGGCAAATTCTAATGTTGCTGTTTGTTGCATAATGTCTAATATAACATCTTGATCTTTATCAGATAAAACTTGCCAATGTGATAAGTGTGCTAAACGTCCTAAACTTACAATCTGTTGCGCAGATAATGCCCAATAAATTCGTTGGTTTTGAGCTAAATAGGCAACTTGTTTTGCGTAATCAGTCCGATTGAGTTTACTCATTAGAATTTGGTTAAATTCAATTTCGCCACTATAATTTATTAATCCTGCAATCGCTCGTAATAATGTGGTTTTACCCGCTCCATTGGTACCTAATAAGCCAATAAATTGTCCACATTCTAATTTAAAATTAATATCTCGTAACAATTGTTTTTGTTTAATCGAAATGCAAAGATTGCGTAAAATCAACATGATTTATAATTTATAATCCACGAAAAAAAAAGCACACCTAATAAAATGTTAAGCGTGCTTTTCTATATCAAAGTTTAAATAAGATGCTTATTCGTCAGATTCTGCGAAATCTTCATAATCATCAGCATTACCAATGATTTGATACGCAAATGTCTGCTGTTCACCATCTGGCATGACCAATACAGCTAACTCATCGTCATCACCTGCTGGCATAATCGTTGGCACAGTCACGGAAACATCTACATTAACAGCAACGTCGAAAGTAGGTACAACGCGACCTAGCTGATTACCATAAACCATGTAAATTTTACCATCAGAGTGCATGAAATATTTGCCATAACGTGTTGCGTCAATGAGACCTTCACGCGCTGAAATTAATAAATCTAAATCAGCAATCGCTGGGCGAATGGTTTGTTTAAAACCGTCTTCGTAAACAATTTCTGCTTTCTCATCAATACCACGACTACCTGTAATCGTAACACCTACCGCTGCACCTGCTTCCGCCACTTCTAACGCAGAATCAAATACACCAAAGATGGTGCGTCCCAATTTAGGTACTTGTAAGCGAGTAATGCCACGTTTATTTACTTTCATTGAACCGCCTTTAATTACTTTCATGACGTGTTCAGGATTGCGTGGAGCAGGTAATAAGCGTGTTTTCAAACCAGTCGAGGTGACTAAAATAACACGACCACCTTTGTCTATCGTAATACCTTCTGGCGTACCTTGTTCAACAGTTTCAAAACCATCTTCATCTGGAATAAAGTTAAATTTTACATCAGCAAGTTCGCCTGCACCTGCAACTTCAAAAATACCGTTGCTCTGCGAAGATGTAAATTGACTAAAATTCATATTCACAAATGTCTTGTTGACTTGCTCAATGACTGTTTGATCCAACCCCATGATATTCGGCGATGAATTGAAGTCTGGAATTTCTGGCAATTCTACCGATTCAGGTACAGTCAACAGTGGTTTTTTGATTGGAGGTAAGCGTAATTTACCTGCTGGCAATTGAAAACGTCCTGTTTCTGGATGAATCGAAATATTAAAGCTAATCAAAATGGGTTGCGGTAATGCCGCTGGTTGTGTCTTAGTGTTCAACAAAATCCAAGTGACATCTTGTTGTGGAATACGTGGTAATTTACTTTCTTCCAACGTTTGCAGAATTTCAACCCCTTTTTCTTCAACAACTTCAGTAGCTAAGCCGCCGATGTTTTCTGGTGTAAAGCCTGCCAATTCCTCTTTATCGATGTTTTCGATCTGTTCAACGCTAAAGCCGCTAACTGTTTCACGTTTAAAATACTCAATATGTTGATACTTAAAGCCTTTTGCTGCTTTTGGTTTAACATATTTAATTTGTGCTTTTTGGAAACCGCGTGCCGCTTGTGGTTTAACTTTTTCGATGTGTCTGTCAGTCAATCCTTCACATGCTTTCGGTGGAATGTAAGCAATTTGCTGTTCATCAAAACCTGCTATTGCGTCTACAGGCATTTGCGCAATTTTTTCAGCAGTAAGTTTAACGATAATGTTTAACGAAAATTTAGCGACTAATTCTACAGTCAAGTTAGCAAAATCAATTTCTTCAATGCTAGGTTGTTCGGTAGAATCGCAATCGTCACCTTCTTTGCAAGGCAGTGGAGGTTCGCAATTTTCGTCACCTTCTTCACATGCAGGTTTATCGCAATCATCGCCTTCTTCGCAAGGCGGTGGTACTTCACAATTTTCGTCACCTTCTTCACATGCCGGTTTATCGCAATCATCACCTTCTTCACAAGGCGGTGGTGCTTCACAATTTTCATCACCTTCTTCACATGCCGGTTTATCGCAATCATCACCTTCTTCACAAGGCGGTGGTTCGCAATTTTCATCACCTTCTTCACATGCCGGTTTATCCATCATCAAACTTTGAAGAGGAATATTTGTGCTAACAGATAAATGCGCATCAGATGTACGGCGTTCTGCGTAGAAAAAGCTCAACTTGTATTCTTGACCTGATACTAAACCTAACTCATCAAATTCAATAGTTTCCTCCGCAAAGGCATGAACACCACCCAAATCAATGATTAATTTACCGTCAAGAAATACCCACAAATCATCATCTGAACCAACTGTTAAAGATTGTCCAGACTCACTTGTAAATTTAGCATGGGTTTCGTAGGTGAAATGATAGTTATGCGCACGTCCTTCGTTGCCTAATAATTTATCGTCAATCGGGAAAAATTCATTTAACGATACACTATAAGCACGGCTTTCAGCTTCATATTCCAATTCTAACGCATAGGGCATACTTTTTTCTGAAATATACCATTCTTCTAATGATGTGATATTACAAGCATTGTCTGCAACCGAAACGGGTAACATAAATTCAGCATCTAATTCAGTTTTTACACAACCTTCTTGTACACCAGTCGTTGAAACTTCAACATCTGTATGATCTGCTGGTAAATCGCGTACAAAACCAAATAATTTTAGTGGTTTAGGCATATCAATAATAATGTCGCCATTATCATCACCAGTCACAGGATTACCATCTTCATCTACTACGTCAGGTTTAGTGGTAGTAGGATTTCCCGGCTCATCAACCGTGTCTAATTTACATTCACCTTCATATAGTAACTTTGCTTTTTCCGCTTCTAAGTTGCACATATTGCCATAGGTTTTAGGTGCACCGTTTTGGCTTTCGCCGCATACGGGCATATATTCCAAAGTACAAGCAACAGGAGCTTCGCATTTACCTAATGTGGCACCTTGATTTAAAAGTGCTGGCACTGCACTTTCTGAAACGGTAATTTCCTTGCCCATTTGACAAATGGTGACTTTGTCATTTTTTCCATTGTCATCATCGCCAGCAGCAGCATCACTAGCATCATCGGAGTCAAATGTTAAAACTTTTACTGTTTCTTCTGACATATACTTAATTTGCTCAGTCGAAAATGCTTTGCGAGACTCTTCTGGTAAGGCTTTAGCTTGATCCGGTGATAAAACTTCGAGTGATTGAGGCGGTAGAGCGCGAACCTGCTCAGGTTTAAAACCTTGCATCGCTTTGATGGGTAGGTCGGCAATATGCTGTGCGGTGAAATTAATGATGATGTTGATGGAAAGTGATCCCAATTCAGTCGCTGTTAAATCAATGACAGGAATGGAACTATCAGCACTAAGTAATACGAAAACAAAGGATTGGTTGCAAGAATCTTTACAATCCTTAGCAGCATCTTTACACTCTTTTTCCCAATCTTTCACATCTTGTTTGCACAATTTTTCCCATTGTTTGTAATAGCTATCGCATGTTTTTTCACATGCTTTATCTTTATCACAAGATGCTTTACATGTTTTTTCTTCGTCTTTGTAATTTTTACATGCCTTTTCAGCATCTTTACTTATTTCTTTACAACTTTTTTCAAAGTCTTCACAAGATTTCTCGCATAATTCGGTGGGATCATCACCTCGTTTGCGCGTATCTCGCATTTCTTGGATGGACTCCGGGGTTAAATAACCGTCCAGAGCAATGACGGGTGTTGTGTAGCCTATTAGGCTCAACACTGTCGCCAGCAGTAATGATAAGGTTTGTTTCATCATAAATTCCTCAGAGTAAATTAACTGTAATATCAATCATAGAGGATAGCCATTGATCTAGCAATAGATTTTAAGCAAATAGGGCGATGAACGTGGTAGCATAACCGCTTTTTTTGAAATATATTTGTAAAATAACGCTATTTAATATGTCCAATACGTTCTCTAAATTGCCCAATATCTGTTATCGGTGCGTCACACTGTATGCCTTCGCATATATACGCGACAATATCTAATTGTACTTTCTGTATGGTGGACATTTCCAATTGCTTTGGGATCGCAAAACATAGTTGATGTGGTCGCGCTGTTTGCAGATAGACTTGTTTCCACTGTGCAACTTGCTCCGGTTCGCCGCGTAAAATAATCGTTTGGCTAGGATAAAGTAATTCATGCAGTGTCAGTAGTAACGCGCCGTGTGCGTAGGGTAATTGCTCAATGTGTGCCCAAGCGGCATCTAATACTTTTTCAGAGGCACTGTAAAAACGACTTTCGACCAGTAGATGTCCCAAACGATGTAAAGCCAACGCCGCAATACCGTTACCACTTGGCATGGATTCATCTGCATAAGATTTAGGACGGGAGATCAACGCTTCGTGGCGGTGGGCGGTAAAATAAAAACCCCCTCTATCCGTGTCCGCAAATTCCGCTAGTAATACCTCTGCTAACCGAATGGCGAAACTCAAATCTTGATTACGCCAATCCGTTTGCAACAATTCCAATAAACCGTCGAGCAAAAACGCATAATCATCTAAATACGCATTTAAATGTGCTCTAGCGTCCTTACAGGTCGCTTTTAACAAACCCTGTTCGTACATATTTTTTTCAATAAAATCAACTGCTTTTTGTGCAGATCGAATATAATCCTCGCGCCCCAATACCCGCCCTACTGCCGCTAATCCTTTAATCATCAAACCATTCCACGATACTAAAATTTTTTCATCTCGATGTGGTCGTACTCGTTGCTCACGATGTTGGAATAAAATCTTTCGTGCTTGAGATAATTTTTTATTAACAGTATCAATGGTTAAATCAAATTTTTTTGCAACTTCGCTAGGTTCACGAAAGGTATGTAAATGCCAACGTCCTTCAAAATTTGCTTGCTGATTTAAACTAAATTGTGCTGCGAATAAAGAATAAGTCTCTTCATCAAGTAATTGTTTAATTTCATCACGTTGCCATGTGTAAAATTTACCCTCTTCCCCTTCAGAATCAGCATCTAAACTGGAATAAAAACCACCTTTTGGTGATTGCATTTCACGTATTACCCAATCTGCACTTTCTTGCATGACACGCTTGAATAATTCACCATCTCGTCCGAGCTGTTGACAAATTTGATAGGCTTTAGCGCATACGCTTAAAAAAGGTCCGTTGTCATACAACATTTTTTCAAAATGAGGAATCATCCACAATTCATCCACCGAATAGCGACATAAACCGCCACCGATTTGGTCGTAAATACCACCTAATGCCATTTTTTCCAAGCTAAATAATGCCATGTCTAATACATGCTGGTCGGCTTGTTGCACCCAGTAGTAATCTAATAAAAATTCAATATTAATTAAATGTGGAAATTTTGGTGCGCCGCCAAAACCGCCCTGCGTTGAGTCAAAATTATCAGCTAATTGTTTTACCGCTTCATGCAATGGTGTGGCGGAAATAGTGCTTTGCTGCTCAGTAGTCGTTAAGTGCTCGTATTGGTGTAATGCTGTATGTAAAGCAGTATTTTGTTGTTGGATTTGATCTCGATTCTGTTGATAAAAACCAGATATTTTTAGCAATAATTCATTAAAAGATGGTAAATTATAGCGAGATTGAGGTGGAAAATACGTGCCACCAAAAAACGGAAGATGATTATCTGGCATTAAAAACATTGTCAGAGGCCAGCCCCCCGCTCTCTGAGTCAACATATTGTGCGCAAGCTGATAAATCTTATCTAAATCAGGACGTTCTTCACGATCTACTTTGATATTAATAAAATGCTCATTCATAATTGCCGCAGTCTTAGCATTTTCAAACGATTCGTGCGCCATGACGTGACACCAGTGGCAAGCAGAATAGCCAATAGATAATAAAATCGGTTTATCTTGTTGTTTAGCAAGTTGTAGTGCCGTTTCTCCCCAAGGATACCATTGCACTGGATTATCAGCATGTTGTTGTAAATAAGGACTGGTTTCATTTGCTAAAGCATTGCTCATGAATATATTCCAATTTTGTGAGTGTGAGGATGAAAATTATTTAATGATTTGCTGCTAATGGTTTGTATTTAATTCGGTGTGGTGTATCGGCATTTACGCCCAAGCGACGCTTACGATCAGCTTCATAATCGGCATAATTACCCTCAAACCACACGACTTGACTCTCTCCCTCAAATGCTAAAATATGCGTAGCAATCCGATCTAAAAACCACCGATCATGTGAAATGACTACAGCACAACCGGGAAAATTTAATAATGCTTCTTCCAGTGCGCGCAACGTTTCTATATCCAAATCATTTGTTGGCTCGTCGAGTAATAACACATTACCGCCACTGCGTAATAATTTCGCTAAATGTACCCGATTACGCTCCCCACCAGATAAATCTTTAATAAATTTTTGTTGATCTTGCCCTTTGAAATTAAAACGCCCGACATAAGCGCGTGACGGAATTTCGTATTTACCCACTGTAATAATATCTTGTCCGTCGGAAATTTCTTCCCATACCGTTTTTTGATCCGCTAAACTGTCTCGACTTTGATCGACATAAGCTAATTGAACAGTTGAACCGACCCGAATTTCACCACTGTCTGGCTGTTCCTGACCTGTCAACATACGAAATAAGGTTGTCTTGCCCGCGCCGTTTGCCCCAATAATACCGACAATGCCACCTTGTGGTAGATTAAAATCTAGTCCATCAACCAATAATTTATCACCGAACGCTTTACGCAAACCTGTCACTTCAATCACCATATCACCTAATCGTGGACCGGGTGGAATATAAATTTCTTGTGTCTCATTGCGTGTTTGTATATCTTGATTCATCAATTCATCGAAACGGGCTAAACGTGCTTTACTCTTAGCGTGACGACCTTTTGCATTACTACGCACCCATTCTAATTCTTGTTTAATTGTGCGCTGACGTGCTGACTCTTGACGTTCTTCTTGAATTAAACGTTTTTCTTTCTGCTCTAACCAAGAGGAATAATTGCCTTGCCAAGGAATGCCATAACCCCGATCAAGCTCTAAAATCCAGCCGGCAACATTATCTAAAAAATAACGATCATGCGTAACGGCAACGACTGTTCCTTGATATTCCTGTAAAAACCGTTCTAACCACGCAACTGATTCAGCATCTAAATGGTTAGTTGGTTCATCTAATAGCAACATATCAGGTTTCGATAATAATAATCTGCACAATGCCACGCGACGTTTTTCACCACCGGATAATGTATTGACATCAGCCTCCCAAGCTGGCAAACGTAATGAGTCGGCTGCCATTTCTAAATATCTATCCAATTCCCACCCACCAACGCTATCAATCGCATCTTGTAACTTACCTTGTTCTTCAAGTAGATTGTGCATTTCGTCGTCGCTCATATGCTCAGAGAATTTCATACTAATTTGGTCAAATCGGGCTAATAAATTTTTAATTTCAGTTACAGCTTCTTCGACATTACCGCGCACATCTTTGTCTGGATTTAAACGCGGTTCTTGAGATAAATAGCCAACTTTAATACCAGCTTGTGGACGTGCTTCACCATTAAATTCCTTATCTACACCTGCCATGATGCGCAACAAAGTAGATTTACCCGCACCATTTAAACCCAGCACGCCAATTTTGGCGCCGGGAAAAAAGGACAGTGAAATATCTTTGAGAATTTCTCGTTTTGGTGGGACAACTTTACCCACACGATTCATTGTATAAATGTATTGTGCCATGTTATTCAGTTAAGTGAGCGGTGAAAAGATTTTAA
>CAYMCP010000030.1:0-17025 GCA_964388965.1 uncultured Thiotrichaceae bacterium
TTACTAAGTATAGACAAGTATAACTAAGTTTTCAATAGCTGCTATCTAACCCTCCCTTTTCTATGAAATCTAATACACGATTTCTTAAATCTTCGCTATATCCTGTTCGCATCTGATTTTTACTCCTAGCATTATTTTTACCCTAGCATACCCTATTTTACGGAATTGACTATAGTAGCAAGGGTATTTGTTCAAGAGAAAAACATAATATCTAACACTATCGAACAATTTGATTAGAGTTGTTGCCCACAGAAGCGCAAAATGAGTTGTATGACTTTTATTTTTTTAAATCAAGATCGTAGAGTAAAGCTCACATTGGGCACGTAATTTAAAAAGTTTATTTTAGTAACTTCTTACGAAGACTGCAAAAGAATAAATTTATGAAATACCATTGTAAATATGGTTAAAATATAGTTAGCTTCCAGATATGAGTAGGATGGTTGCCAATCTTAAATTGATCAAGCTATTCGCAAACGCTGTCAGAGTTGAAATAATTATTTGTAAGCGGATACGACAAGCTCGGTTTCAGTTTTGACACGTTGTGCTAGCGGGCTATCGCCAGTACCATTAATTTCCTCTGCAACACCGAGTAGCGTACTGACAGGAATACTAATACTTTTTTTATGTTCAATAGCAGTCTTTATTTTTGTAATCGCTTGGATTGCTTCGCTTTTTATATTTTCATCTAATTTCACTGCTTGATCGATTAAAGTTTGAATGCGATTAATGATCTCTAGTGGCTGCTCATTGCTAGTGGTTTGTGAAACATTCAAGGTTTGAGTCACACCATCCGCAACGTTAATGTTGGATTGTAAGACCTTACCACCGATGTTGATATTGCGTTCATTTTTGTCAAACATATTTCGCTGTCCTGTATTTTTGATCCGTGCTTGAGATTATATAAAAATATCAGGCTGTTATAAAGCAATAAATTGTTGGGCAAAAATAAAAAAATTACCCTTCCATAATCACCTCATAAGCACGGCGTAATAATTCCAATTCCGTTTGAGGATAAGCGCGTGCGTCGGTAATCGCAATGAACTTTCCATCATGCGCTGCCACCTCGTCACGCGGCGGGTCAACATACATAGCACGCAGTAAAAAAACAGTTAAAGTACAACCAGCCGCATCAACTTCAGCTTGGAATTCCTTATCTAATTCTAAACTACCTTTATCTAAATTTAATCTTTGCTCTGCATCAGCAATAATAGCGGCTGGATGTAATATGATTTTATCTTCTCTAATCTCCTCCAGCTCTAATAAAGAAGATAAAGTTGGTAAACCATCGAATAAACAGACACTTTTATTGATGCTTAAAAATAAGGTTTTTGCACTGGTTTTTTGTTTGTGATAAATAATAACGCGGGCGTTGTTGAATTCCATTATACTCACTTGCAAAACAAGGTTTGCACTCCTGTTATGTTGACATCTTCCCCGTCTTAATAGTGAAAAAATACGCATTATTTAATCTAGTGCAGGGAGTAATTTTAATTCTGATTTAATATTATCTGCATATCCCCAAGCAATGACACCTTCGACAAACCATTTTGGCTTATTGGGATGAATTTGAATTATATCCATTTCAGCGTATACCATACCGTCCGAATAGATGACGATACTGCCACCATTCCACACCCCTTTTAAACTTTCACGTTTATCATACGGGTCTGTGACAATTTCAAATTTCGCAACAGTAAAATCATGGATACGCTGCTGTGCATCGCTAAAACCTTGCTTTTTCAATGTGGTACGCATGACATCGCATACTGCCTGCCCTAAATTTTGTACTGCTGCTACACGTTGCTGAATATCAGACATGATTAAGCCGCTACGGGTAAAGCTTCATGCGTATGGCATTTTTTGGGACAGACTCGTGCGCACGAACCACAGCCAATACAGTCCATTGGATTAGCGATAGTCATAACCATCATATTATCATCTTCGTCGTCGTAATCGTCTTCATCAAAATCTTCTTCACCTAACACCTCAGCACGTTCGACTAAAGTAAATACATCGCGTGGACAAACTTTATAACAGCGTCCACAGCCAATACAGGTGACGGCATTTAATGCAGTAACAAAAGTAGGCACCCATTCTATGCCACCGCGTGTTATGCCAGTAATATTACCCATAGTCAAAACTCCTATTGTTGCGCTGCTTTATAAGCTCTATCAGCCTCCGCCCAAGCTTGACAAGCTTCATACGTGGACTGTGATAATTCAGGCAATTCAGCGAAGGCAGCCGGCAGACGATCTTCAACTAAATCATGAAGTTGCGATGCCCATTCTGATGCAATACGCTTCTTTTTTGCGACATCTTTTTTTAAGATTTTTAATTCTTCTTCTGACATAGGTTTCCCTCCTAAAACGCTTAAAGTAACCTCTGGTTGTTGTTACAGACTGTATTAAATTAATAGAATTGAAAGATAAATTTAACAAGATTTGCTAAAAAATTCTATAATTTCGCCACTTCTGGATAGGCTTCGACTAAACTACTGGCTTTATTCACAATTTTATCTGCCTCTTCGAGCAAAGCCTCTAAACTCTTAAAGCCAAACCGATGCACATCACGTAATACCTTATCCACTACAACCAATTTACCTACCATAATTAAAGCACGTCCAAAACCTTCATGCGTTAAATTTACCAAAGAAACCGCCATTAAACCTGTTTTTAGCTCAATCATGGTAGACAATGCGTTGTAGTAGGATTTAACCCGTGCAATAATTTCCTCATCAGGGTCACCAATTACTGGAATATCACGGCGACGCTCTTTAGTCATAATCACAGGGTCTAACACCTGCGCGTCGCTCCAATCTGCGTAAACATCGTAGGCATCCAATGCCCGGAGCTGCTTAACCATTTCTAATGCAAACGGTGTTTTTAATAATTCATCATGCTCATCAATCACTAATTCTGTGGTATTCATATTTATTCCTTATTTAAAATAACAGATTTACAAACGTTATTCATACATAAAATTAAGCTACTGATTTACTAATAATGCCATGTTCTCTAAGCTTTTCCAATGGAATATTAGTCAACGAGCCATACGGATTTAACGCGACACCTTGACTGTTCACAATTGCCTCCTCAATCGGACAAATGCTAGCACATTGTGGTTCTGCATAATCGCCATCACACTCTGTACATTTTTTTGCGTCAATTAGAAAATGTGGTTTTGCCTCATAAATTGCTTTGCTAGGACATAAAGGCTCACACGCGCAACAATTTACGCAAGATTCAACAATTTGTAGTGCCATGATTATTTCCGTAAAATTGCTAATTCTGAAAAAATTAAGCCGTTGCTCTCAAACCGATTTCTGGTTTTTCTTCCAATGCACCACTTTTAATCATTTCCCGATAAACTGCCATTAATGCCTCTTCAATTGGCTCCATTGCATGTTCACTATTTGGAATAATACCCGCTGCTTCCAACTGTTCCCAAGGTTCATAACCAATTTTCGCACTCAATACAACTTCACAACCTTCCAAACCATGAATTAACTTTTGCAACACCGTTTCACCGTCGCCACAAGTCGTATTACCGCTACAATATTGATCCGTTTTGGCATGACCAACTAATTTAACGTTATTTTGCGTAACTTCGTAAATTAAAAATTCTTTAGCATGACCGAAATGTTGATTAATAATACCACCACCTTGCGTTGCAACAGCCATTAATACAGGGCGTAATTTAGGTTTTGGCTTTTTGCGCAATGAATCTAGGGGAACGAATTGCACACCCTGTTGTTTTTCAGTTTCTTTACGTGCCAATTCAGCAGCGATATTGTCATGTACTAGTTTGCGTTTTTGCATTGCCGTTGCGTAATCAATTTCCATTGCTTCGATTTTTTCTAGCGTAAATTCCGCACCCCTATCTTCACCTAGTAAACCTACCGCGTCCGCACGACACTGACGACAATGACGCATCATATTCATATCGCCTTCGCAGGCATCTTGTAATGCTTTTAATTCTGCTTGAGTCGGCGAACGTTGACCCATAATGCCGTAATAAGTACCATGTTCTGCTTCGGCGATTAGAGGCATAATATTGTGTAAAAACGCACCTTTAGATTTCACAACTTTAGAAACTTCGGCTAAATGTTGGTCATTGACACCCGGAATCATGACTGAATTAACTTTAACTAAAATGCCTCTTGCAGTGAGCATTTCTAGCCCTTTTTGCTGTTGCTCGATCAAAATTTTTGCCGCTTTTACACCTTTAATGCGGCGATTATTCCAGAAAATCCAAGGATAAATTTTCGCGCCAATGTCAGGATCAATACAATTAATTGTAATCGTGACGTGATCAATGTTGTGTTTACATAACTCTTCAACGTGTTCTGGCAAAGCGAGACCATTAGTTGAGACACACAATTTAATGTCTGGTGCAGTTTCGGATAATGCCTGAAAGGTTTTGAATGTGCGTTCTGGATTCGCTAATGGATCGCCAGGTCCCGCAATACCTAATACGCTCATCTGTGGAATTTCTGAAGCGACAACAAGGGTTTTTTTAATTGCTTGATCGGGGGTTAATAACTCGGATACGACACCCGGACGTGATTCATTAGCGCAGTCGTACTTACGATTGCAATAGTTGCATTGAATATTACAAGCCGGTGCAACTGCAACGTGCATCCGCGCAAAATGGTGATGAGCTTGTTCTGAATAACAAGGATGATTGTGTACTTTTTGTCGAATATGTTCAGGTAAATGTGCTAATTGGTCAGCCGTGCTGCCACAAGATGACTCACTACAACCGCTTGTTGTCATAACCAGACCCTCAGTAGAAGATTGAATAATTGCTAACGTTCAGTAGCGCAAATAGTATGCCTTATTTTAGTTATTTGATTTATATATGTTTTTATTTAAATGTCCAATATTTTGTAGCAAAGACAACATTTGAAAAACAAGCATTTGTGTTGAAAAATACAAGAAATAGTGCTGAACGGATAAAAATTAAAAGGTAGGAATTTTATTTTAAACGGTTATTTTTTTACAATAAAGTGTTTTTTTATGCGTTCCTTATTGACGTTGCCTTAAACAATAAACCGTGTTTTAGACGAATGGATATTTTCATTTCTTAATCTGATGGTTTGATTTATAATGCTTTAAAAATACTACATTTTTAGTAACATCAATTTCAGTTTTTATTGAGATTTACCGTAAATTCTATGAATTGTTTTTTATATCGGACTGGATTCATACTATAATGTCAGAATCTTTTCGTAAACGTTTGGAGTTCAAATTATGTATAAGTTAAAAGGTTTTACCCTCATTGAATTAATGATTGCAGTAACAATCGTAGCCATTTTAGTCGCCATTGCCGTACCTAGCTATAACAGTTATGTTGTCAAGTCGCGCCGTGCAGATGCAAAAACATCTCTAATGACGATAAGTCAGTTACAAGAAACTTATTTTGCTGATAATAATACTTATGCAACCGGTTCGGGTATCGAGCCATTCACAACTTTACGTGCTAAACGTGAGGGCTTTCCACTGATAGATGGAAAATATCACTCCAAAGATGGTTATTACAGTTTAGATTTTGAAAAAGCTACAGCTACTTATTTCGTTGCCCGCGCTACACCAGTTGAACCACAAAAATCTGGCGAGGAAGGTTTAAATAAATATTGTTATGTGTTTTTATTAGATTCTCGTGGTAAGAAAACGGTTTCCGGTACAACTAGTAATTCAAAAAATGCACAAGATTGTTGGAATTAAGCACACAAATATATTTGGTTGTAAATTTTGAACCCGTGACAATATGTAGCGTCGCCACCCAACAAGGATGCACTCGCACCGAACTTGGCGCAGTGCGTCAATAACCCATTCCACGCAGTGCGCAGAATGAGAGGACGTGCGTAAAGAACGTGGAGAATAGTCTGCTATCAAAATCTTACGCACAATAAATTTTATACACCACCATCAACTACTCAACAGTGTAAATATATTGCATTAAGCCATCGTCATAAATCACTTGATAATCTAATACACCATCCTGATTTATATCGCTAACGCGGCTGAATTGAATACCATCGTTAGACCCGACTGTTGCTCGACGTAATGCGGGATCAAATACACCCGTAAACGTAAATTCACCCGTATTGACTATTATGCGTCCATTATTTTCAAACGTTACACTCTCCGTATCTGCATTAATCAAAAAATTAGACAAGGCTTGAGGTTGATAAGCGGCTGGATAAATCAATTGTTGACGTTTTAAATCAAAGTCATCACGAAATATCCATTTAAATGCCTGTACGCCTGCAATGAGTTCATGCCCTACTTTTAAACCAACACTTGACGTATCCGCTACACTCAACAAATATGAATCAGTTTGTGGACGTAAACTAAGTGCTAATACCTCATTATCCGTAATTGATACGATGAGATTACCATTAATTTGGCTATTCAAGGCATACACAATTCCACTTTGCACGACTCCAAGATTAAAAGCCTCTTCGTTTTGTACTACAGGTTGAGTGAATAAATAACGTCCACTGTCTAAGATAAATTCAAAACTACCATCACTTGCCTCAACCATTTGCGCGGGTGTTTCCTCGTCTACTACACTATCTTGTACAATTTTAAGTAAACGCCGTGATTTGTTGATGGTGTCTGTTAATTGTAAATATTTATCCTCATACAAAGTTGTTACCGTGTAATCGCTCAATTCTGGCAATGCTTGCAATTCAATCACAATCTGCGTTGCTGGCACGACATACAGTAATTGTTGTTCACCATTTTGATAAGTGATGCGCACATCATCCGAACCATCTTCATTTGCGTCCGGAATTAATACCAATTGTGTCACTTTACTGGCTAAACTCTGATTGATTATTGGGTCTAATATAGTGAAAAAAGTTTGTTTATCCAATTTTAAAGATAACCGTCCGTCATTGTAAAAACGTACAGAATTCTCCACTATGCCCGGAATAGCCTCAATTGCAGTGCGTAATTCAGTTTGATTGGCGGCGGCTGGATAAAATAATTGTTCTCGACGTTCTTCATTACTCAGATTTAAAAACGCCTGCACATAACGAAATAACACATTCGCTTGACCTTGTACCGAAGTTGGAATGGCTTCAAAACCTAAAGGTCGTAAATAATTTGTTATGTCAGTGGTTTTATTCGGGCGGACTTTTAGATGTAAATCAGTATTACTTAAAATCTCTACTGTGCCATCCGTATTTGACTTAAAGCCTTTTAAATCAATAGCAAGTAAGTTTTCTTGTAATTGTTGTGGATTTTCAATTGCAGGTTGTAATACCACCGCCCGACCGGCATTCGTAACAATAACAATACTACCATCATCCGCTTGATGTACGCCTGCTGTCTGCCCTTCTAAGGCTTGAGAAACGCGAATAGGTGTCAGCAAAGTATTTTCTGTGATACCTTCTAAAGTCGAATCTAAGGTTAAACGTCCTGTTTGCGCATCTTGGACGAAATCACTGTTAGTAAAATCAGGTAGTGCATTAATACCTTCTAAAATGGAAATGCTATTTTCAACGACATCGGTACGCAAGTCTACAGCACGTAATTGTCCATACGGTTCAAATAGGCTTGGTAACATGTTGGTTAATTCCAGACCCGCAGGCACGCGAGCAACCTCGCCAAAACGTACACCTGCGCCTAAAACCACATTATCGCCTAGCGTTGCAGTAGAACGAATAATAACATTAGATAAAATAGCTCCTGAATCTACTTTGCCAAAAATATGCGCGGGATTGGAGGCAAAACCACTAATTGTACCTTGCAACACGCCAGAACCCGTAATTAATGCGCCACTCCCTAAGGTGACATCTCTAATGATTCCATTGTTTTCGATTATATTTGACAATTTGCCACCTGTGACTGTCGCGCCTTCCAAAATCGTCGCACTAGAAATTAAACCCTGATTATTAATCACTCCACCTAACTCACCACCAATTACGGCACCGGTAGCAGAAATGGTGTAATTAATCAAAGTTTTACCTTCATTGTCATAGGTTTCATCAATTACATTTAATTTTACGACTAGTTCCAAACTGGCTGTATTATTCGCTTGCTGATTGTCCAATGTGTCAGAATTAATAGTAATTTGTGGGCGCAAAATATCGGCAATGGTGGGAATAAAATCAATTTGATATTCACGCGCTGCACCCGCTTGCAAACTCGGCAAATTACATGTGATAACAGGCAATTGCACTTGACACGGTATGTCTTGCTCTTCATTGCCTTGTTTGAGTATTTTCGCAGCGGTAATGTTGATACTACTGTCTACGTCGTGCGTTAGGACAACATTAGCTGAATTGTCTGGACCATTGTTTTTTACGGTCATGTTATAACTTGCTGCTAAATTAATAACGCTTGGATTAGGTGTTACTGTAAAATTATCAATCGCTAAATCTGCCACTGCAAGCACATTGGTCGTTTCGACAAGTATATTTTCAGTCGGATCGATTTGATCGGCGGATACTGTCACTTGATTGTTTAACGTACCAATATCCGTTGTTGTCACCACGACGGTTAAACCAACGCTTTCATCTTTATCCAATTTGCCTAGTTGACAATCTAAAATGTTACCATTAGGACTACAACCACCGCGCTTTGGATTGACTGAAATAAGCTCAACATTTGGCGGTAACGTATTGACTAAATTGATATTTGTAGCACGGTCTGGACCTGTATTTGTTACATTCATGGTATAATTAAAAGTCTGTCCGACTTGCACTGGGTCTTCACTATCGTACATACTCAAAAGTAAATCAGCCGACGCAACTCGTAATATACCAATCGCATTATCAAAAAAGCCAGCGACGTAAATATGCGCACCTAGTGGACTGGGTGCCAAAGCACGCGCACCACCAATACCATTTACTCCATCAACGCCGTCACGCAACACGTCTACAAATGCTAATCGTCCATTATTATCACGATTGCGTTGGAAAATAGCGACTGCATTATCAGTTGTACCCGCAACGTACACGTAATTGCCTTCAGGACTTACACGTACATCGTAAGCTCCATTTAATCCGTCTACAGGAATGCCTAATGCGGAATCATCACCGTCGCGTATTGTCTCAACGAAAGTCAACACGCCAGAACTAACATTACGCGCATAAGTTGAAATGGCGTTATTTGTAGCGTCGGCTGCAACGTAGACATTCATACCATCATCGCTGACTACGACAGAGTTTACCGAATCTAAACCTGTTGCATCACCGACCGTATCGGTCAAAGTTTGTAATACTGTTAATGCACCATTATCTGGATTTAAGTTATATGCTAGTAAACTATCAGTATTCGCGCTTACTGCATACAATTGTTTTTGGTCTGGACTTAGGGCTAAATCTATTACTTGAGTCAGTTGTGCGCCCTTTTCCACGCCAATATAACTTAGTTTGCCACTATTTGTATCACGTTGAAAAATTGCAATTGCATTATCAAATACGCCTGCAACGTAAACATAATTTTGTGTCACTTCGACATCAAACGCAGAGGCTAAACCATCAATACCATTATTTCCATCGGTAAACGATTCGATAAATTCTAATGTACCCATAACTGCATTGCGTTTGAATACTGCTAGCGCACTATCGTTATAACCTGTTGCGTATAAAAATTGATTATCTGGACTGAGCGCAATACTCGACGCACCTGTGATGCCTAATACTACCGTTCCATTTAAATCCTTCGCGCCATTAATAACACTTTGTCTAAACGTTAAAGCACCAGTGCTACTATTGCGACTAAATACAATAATTGAGTGGCTGCCAAATCCTGCCGTATAGACAAATTTACCATCATCAGATACTAATACCGCATTAGGACGCTCTAAATTATCCACGTTGATGACGGGTGGTTCTGGGAATAGCGTGGAAGGACTACTAACCCGTTTACTTAGGCTAACACTGTTATTGTTGATATTAGAATCAAATTCAGCACTGCCTACCGTTGCGGTAACGCTAAAATCTTTCGACTGGGTTGCTAATGTTACTAAGGTAATATCTGCACTCGCATCTTTGGCTAAACCTGATAAATTACAAATAATTGTATGACTATCGGTCTGTTCGGTGCATGTGCCTAATATAGCTTGGGTTTGCGTAGCAACGACGGTTGCAGGAGGTGTATAAGTTAATTCATCTGGCAATGGCACACTCAGTACGATATTGCTAGCACTGTCTGCTCCCAAATTGGTTAAGTTAAATACAAAACTAATCGGATTATCAATTAATACTTCAGATTCTGGTAAAACTTTGCCGGTTAATGCTAAATCGGCTGTACTTTGCGTTACCGTTGTTTTTAATTCTGCACTATTATTCGTTGCCACACTGTCTGCGGTATCGCTTTTGACTGTGCTTTTAGTTATTAATTCACCTAATGTTTTTGGCTGTACGGTGATGTAAACTTCAGCATTGGCAGTATTCGCAATCGGACCTAATGCACAAGTTAATACGTCAGCATCTTGAGTACAAGTTCCACCTTGCGTTGAATTGACTGAAATTAACTCCACGCCCGGCGACAATGTATGTTGATAAATCACATTATTAGCCTGACTAGGTCCTAGATTTTGAATGGTTGCGGTATACCGTAACGTATTGTCTAATAAAACATTTTCTGCTGGAATCCCAACCAATGCCAAATCCAAATCTGCTGATAAATTGGATACAGCCGTTTGCTCTGATGCAATATTTTCTGTCGGATCATAATTCGCTGTTACCGCTTGTGCGTTTAGAGTAATCGTACCTAAATCAGTTGCTGTGACATCCACGCCTACAACGGCTTCTTGTCCGACTGCAATCGCGTCCAAAACACAAGTAAAACTAAATCCTGAAGTACAACTACCTTTTGATGCGGAAATTGTCCCAATTGCTATGTTACTACCTATCAAATTATTGCTTAAAGTGACAGCGGTTATATCTGGACCATTGTTGGTTACAATGATGTTATATGTCATCGTATCGCCTAGTACGATAGGGTCAGCAGTTTCCGTGATACGCACCACAATATCAGAGACTTGTCCCGTCGCAGAAACAAAAGTAGCTTTACTGTTATCAGCAGGATTCGTTTCTGTACCGTTGGCGGTGACATTAAAAGTTAAAGTTTGATTTAATGCGGCTTGTATGGCTTTTATTTTCAGCGCAAATGGAATGGTATTATTTGGCGCGATATTGCTGATGGGACTTAAATTACAACTCACTTTGTTAGCATTTTCACTACATCCTGCTGTTTCTACTAAGGTAAATTGTGCTGGTAAAGTCGTTGTTAATACCACGCCCGCAGCGGTCGTTGTGCCATTATTGGAAATATTACCGGCGATAGTTAATTCCGAGCCAACGCTGACTGAATTTGGTGTTGCAACCGCGTCCAATATTGCCAAATCGATGTTTAATACACCAACGGAAATTGCTTTGCTAGCATTATTGTTTGTTGTGTCAGCATCGCGTAAATCGGAACTAACACTAGCCGTCATTGTTAATACACTACCAGAAACAGTATTAGGTGCGGTGGTTTCAACCCTAATATTTGTGGTTTCGACTGCACCAGATAAATTACATGTAAGTATCCGAGTTGCAGCGTCGAAAAGACAACGATTGTCAGCATTAACGAAAGTTAAACCAGAAGGAATATTAGCAGTAAGTAGTTGATTAGTAGCGGTATCGGGACCTGCGTTGACCACTTCAAAATTATAAATCAATGGACTACCTGTATTGATTACATTATTGGATGAGTCGGCATTCGTGGTGACGGCAAGTCGTAAATCCGCGCTTGGTACAACTTGTTTTAATTCGCTACTCGTCGTGATTGTATTATTATCTGTATTACTGTCCAGTACGCCAGAGCTGACTGAAGCAATATTTGTTAATTTTCCGCTACCGACATCGCTAGGCGTGGTGACGATAATTTTAATTGTTGCAGTTGCATCTTTAGCGAGTGAGCCTAAATTACACGCAATAATACTTGAATTCGTTACACTTTGCGCACACGTACCAACAGACGGCGTTGCAGAAACGAATGTGACATTTGCATCTAAATTATTGGTGAATTGTACTGCTGAGGCTTCCTCTGGACCGAGATTTATTACAAGCGCATCGTAAGTCAAACTGCTACTTATGCCTACAGGTGCATTATCAGTAACAGCTAATTTTAAATCTGCATTTACGGTGGTAAACGCTGTTATCGCATCACTTTGAATGCTAGTAACGTAAGCAAATTTACCATCAGTAGTAATCACTATACCAGTGGGTTCACGTAAGCTGTCTGGGGCGATAGAGGCATTAGTAACCGCACTGCGAAAAGTAAGTAAACCCGTATTAAGATCGCGGTCAAATTCTAAAACCGCATTATTATTAACCGCAGTAACAAAGACATCCATACCATCTGGACTAATTACGATATTTCTCGCGCCAGATAAATTACTAATATTATCAATGTTATTTTTATAGGTTTTAAGTTGCGTCAACGTACCGTCTGGATTACGGGCAAAGGCTACAACGGCACTTTCAAAAGTATTAGCATTATTACCTTTATTGTTATCGGGGTCGGTGTTGCTGGCGAGATATAAAAAATTATTATCTGGACTGATTGCCAAGCCGTATGCACCGCGCAAACCTGTCACATTCTCAACTGTGCCGATTAAAGCCAATTCACCCAGTAGCGGATTACGCTGAAAAATTTGAATTGTGTTATCTAAACCAGATAAAGCATAAATATAACTACCATCATGACTAACAATAACGTCGGTTGGACCGGTAAAATTTTCAATATTGAGCCCATTTTTATAGGTTGCTAACAAAGTTAAACTACCATCAAGCGTATTTCTATCAAATACGCTAATCGCATTATCATCCAGTGCAGTAACGTAAACACGGGTACGGTCTGGACTTTGAGCAATAGACAATGCACCGTCTAAACCATCCATATCAATATTATCGCGTTTCACATCAAGTAGAGCTAAACGTCCAGTAGCGGGATTCCGAGTAAAAGAAAGTAGCGTATCATCCAATCGTCCTGTAACGTATACATTACGCCCATCAGCACTAACAGCAATATCTGCGGCACCGTTCAAGCCGGTTATGCCACCCGTACCATTTTTCACATCAGAAATAAATGTGAGTTGTCCTGTGGTCGTATTACGACTAAAAATAGCAATTTTACCTTCATTGAAGCTCGTAACATACAGGTGTAATTGGTCAGGACTAATTGCAACGGCGGTTGCACTATCAAGTCCGTCAATTGTCAGTCCATTGCTAGACTCAGTTGTACCGTTAAATTTAGCCTCAACAAGACTGAGCGCGTAGACCGGTTGTTGCCACAAGAGTAGTAATAACAACCACAAACTAGATTTTTGCTTCCCTAGTTGCGCTTCTCGATTGGAAATATCATTCCCCGGCCGTTTTATCCATCTAAACATAAGATAAATCTCCCATCATATTTTAATTGTTATTAGTATACCTTATAAATTTTTGATTTTTGATTTTTGATTTTTGATTTTAAAAGTGCTCATCTCAAGACAAACACATTAAAAACTTTTCAAAACGATGCACTGCGTCGTCACCCAGCAGAACGCACCAGCGTCCTACGACGTTCATGAAATTTAAAATAAGAATAGTTGGCGGGCTTCAAGCGGTAGTGGCGTTGAGCTTTGAGCGGTTAGTGTTTGTAGAAACAATGGCTTGATGAGAAAAAAACAACGCTAACGGCTAAAAACAGAGTAAAATAAGTAAGTTCATCGCACTGTTTATACAACGCTTTGATTGATTTTCAACCCAGCAATTCTCATTTTAGACCTTATGTAGGAACGGGATTAAGTCCGTCCGATGTGAACTGCGTCTCAAAACACCCGATGCTTTACATTCTAAACCAAGCTAGAAAGGAATGTTTCATGCGATTACCAGAAGAATTTGAAAGTTTACGAGGCTATATCGAGCCTTATGAGCCTGAATTATCTGGCTCACAGACTAAAGCTGTCCATATCAAACGCGATAAAAACGGCGTTATTAATATAGCTGAATCATTTAAGTTGCGTAATGCGGTTGTGAATATTAAGGATATTTTGTTTGATTTTGAAAAGCTTTCACAGAAAAGTTTAGATTTATTGGGCATTTTTGCGAGTGCGACTTCGGAACGCCATATTCTTAATGTGATTGCAGTTTTAAATTTGTTGAAACAAGCAGCAGAATTGATAAAACTGGAAATCAAGCCACAACATGCAACTGTATTAGTCATTTTGTATCGCATGACTGACGGCGAACTAACGATTGGTATTCCGCAAAAAAATTTAGAACAGCGTATTGCGCAGGATATTCAATCAGGTTTAACAGCGGATTTATTGGATGATGCAATTGATGATTTAATAAATTTACATTGTATTCGTCGGGAAAATCAGCAGTTTTATTTGAATGAAAGGGTTATTTTGCAAGGTTAAATCTCATGAACAAACGCGCATTAGTGGTTGGCATTAATAATTATAAAATTGAGCATCTTAAATTGTCTGCTCCAGAAAAAGATGCACAAGCAATAATTAATTTATTGGATAAGTACGGCGATTTTACAACTATTCGTGCTTTGCCAGAAAATACTCAAAATGGCAAAAGTTCTATTGCTGAAAATCAAAGAGTCTCACTTAATGATTTGCAACAAGGCTTAAAAGATTTATTTCAAAATCAAGCTGATTTGGCATTATTTTATTTTTCTGGGCATGGTTGGCAAAAAACAGATGATTTGACAGATGAAAAAGAAGGTTTTTTATGCCCCAGTGATTTTAAGGAAACAGGAAATAGTGCGTTATCATTTAAAAAATTATTAACCTTATTACACAAAAGCCCCGTACATAAAAAAGTAGTGATTTTAGATTGTTGTCATGCTGGCGAATTATTGAATTTTGAAAGTTTACAATTTAAATATGATTATGATAGCGATTATTTGTTTTTAGCCTCTTCTGCTGATTTTCAAAAGTCTTTTATCAGTGGCGATTCTGGTTTGAGTGATTTTACTTATGTTTTGCGACAGGCATTAGACCCAACCCTAAATAATACCGAAGTCACATCTGTCAGTTTAGTCAATTATCTTAATACGCATTTTAAAAATAAAGTGCAGTCTTTCAAAGCTGTCCAACCGCGTGAGATTTTTCAACTTACTCGTTGTGATAGTTCAGAAATTACCGATTCTCAAACTATACAAAAAACTGAATTTGATTTAACGCCTTATTTGCAAAAGTTAATAGATGATTTTGAGCATTGGCAAAAAGTATTTGTGGATATTCGCGGTAAATTTGAAGATATTTTAATTGCTAAGCCACATGGTGCATCTGAACGAAAAAAATATGGCGATATGGAAGGTACGGTTAATGATATTCGTCAACATATTACGGAACGTCAAATGGTGGTTATTGGTAATGCGGGTATGGGTAAAACGACCACTTTGCAGTATTTAGCCAATATTGATGCGCAGAAGTTGTTAAATGATATGAGTCTGCTTAGTAAACTTCATCCTTTGCCTATTTATGTTGAATTGCGCAATTTTAAACCGAAGCAAACATTGTTAGATAAGGTGGTTTGTGAAGTGCAAACGGGTTTAGATATACTTGATTTTGAAAAAGATAATGTTGCTAGTTTGCGTCATTTTGTCGAGCGTTTGCTTAAAGCGGGTAAAGTCACTTTATTTTTGGATGGTTTGAATGAGATTCCTAAAGATTTGCGCGATGAAAAAATTGCAGAAATTCAGCATTTTGTGAACAGAGATTATTCAGACGTGTTTTATTTGCTAACCAGTCGTAAAGAGCAATATCGCAAAGTATTAACAGATATTCCCGCTTTTGATTTACAACCGATGGATTTGGAGCAAATCAATTTGTTTTTACACAGAAATACGACTCAAGATGTTGTACGCAATACCATTTTAGATAAGGTCAAAACCAATCCTTATTTAGCTCAATTTGTGAATATTCCGTTTAATTTATTAATGTTAATTCGGGTGGTGGAAGAAAAAGGTGATGTTCCTCAAAGTTATCCTGAGTTGTTATCGGTATTTATTGGTCATTTGTATAGTTTGCAGCGACAGAAGGAAAGTCATTTTAATGAAGAAGCAGTTGATTTGTTGTTGGCGCATTTAGCGCATGAAACTAAGGAAAAATATGAGGCAAATCCAGAACTACCTAAAATGTTTATTTTGAATATATTTAAGCAAGTCAAGCAAGATTATGGGTTTGAATTAGATTTGTTGGATGCTTTGCAGACCGTTGTTAGTTTGAATATTTTGCGTTTGGATAGTAAAAAGTATACTTTTGTACATCAGTTATTTTTAGAATATTTTGCTGCTATGTATTATGGTGATGATGAAGACGAATTTGAGGATTAGATGAAAATTACCAATGAGATGTTACAAAATCCGAGTCATTTTAATGTCATTATGTTTAGGGCAGGGCGTTTGACGGGTGAAAAGCGTCGAGCATTTATTAATAAAATTAGCGAGAAAAATTTATA
This sequence comes from uncultured Thiotrichaceae bacterium, assembly GCA_964388965.1. GTDB lineage: Bacteria > Pseudomonadota > Gammaproteobacteria > Beggiatoales > Beggiatoaceae > Albibeggiatoa. Next base: position 16,472 of record CAYMCP010000030.1, read on the forward strand.
TTTAGCCGCAAAATGTAAAAATGCGTATTTTGTGGAGGAAAATGATATTATACTTAGTTTAGTAAAAAAAGCAGAACAACAAATTAAGCAAATTGACAATAAAGATTATGTTAGTGCTGGACAAGGTGTATTGGCGTTAGATGAACTTAAATTGTATAAGAAAATATATAAATTATTGTTTAATAATAGTTATGAAGAGGTTTTGGCTGTTTATGAGGCGATTCGAGGTTTAAAAATCAAACCACCTGCTATTTTAAGTGAATTATTGGTTTTTAAAGCACCGTTGTATCAATATGCGTATGATTTTACTTTTGGTGATGATTTGCATGGTTTAACTAAAAGAACCTACACTCATGTCATCAATCACGCGCCTAATAATAAATTGGCATTTAAAGTTTATGAAGAATTAAAACAAGCGGGTATTCAATTTAATCAATCTGCTTTTCACGCATTGATAAATAAAGCTGAATCTTATGAGCAAGCCTTTAGTATTTTTGAGCAAATGCAGCAAAACGGCTTGATTGCAAATGAAATTACTTATTCAACCTTAATCA
>CAYMCP010000030.1:17125-37055 GCA_964388965.1 uncultured Thiotrichaceae bacterium
ACAAAGCCCCGTATGAGAAAGGGATTGAATTATTTGAGCAAATGCAGCAAAACGGCTTGAAAATTGATGAAATTACTTATTCAACCTTAATCAACAAAGCCCCGTATGAGAAAGGGATTGAATTATTTGAGCAAATGCAGCAAAACGGTTTACAACCCAATATCATCACCTTTAACACACTCCTGAAAAAAGCCAATCAAAGCCACCAACCTTTTAAAGTCATTTTAGGTTTATTAGACAAAATGCTTGCCCTACGCATCAAACCTCAAGCCAAAGAGGGCTATAATCAAAAAGGGCGTGAGATGAAACCGTATACAGTCAATGCAATTAAATTTTTGGTACAAAAAAACCATCAACAATTCCGTGCATGGGCTGAAGATAAAAGCCGTGAATTACAACATAAACCAGAATGGCTACGTGAGGCATGGGAACAATTTTTTCAAAAATTAGAGTGATTTTCATAGCTAAACCTGTTGAATTTAAACGTTCTATCTTCTCATTTCTAACAACCTATCCTCTAATACACTTAGTTTCCATCAATTTGTCATTCCGTTGTCATAAACTACTTGACGCATGAGTATTTAATCAGTATTTTACTGCATTGCAACAAACTTATAGTTACGCTAAAAAAAATTTATAAAGGGGTGGACATATATGGCAACGCACAAGCGACCCTTGTCGCCGCATCTTGGCATTTACAAACCGCAATTGACATCTATCATGTCTATTTTGCATCGTGCTACGGGTATTGTATTAGCAATTGGCTTACTACCACTTACCTATTGGTTTTACAGCATTTCCCTAGGTCCCAAGGCGTATGAACAAATGCAAAATATCATAGGTTCGCCTATTGGTTTATTGCTATTATTCGCTTGGTCATTCGCCTTATTTTATCACCTTTGTAATGGCATTCGGCACTTATTCTGGGACGCAGGCATGGGTTTTAATATCAAAACCACTTACATGAGCGGCTACTTCGTGTGGATTGCTGCATTTGCATTAACCGCAGGCGCGTGGTTGTTAGCAATAGCGCGAGGAACATTGTTATGAAACGATTATTTGACAAAAATACAACTTTTCGTAGTCCGCTGGGTCAAGTACGCAATTTAGGTTCAGCGCGTGACGGTACGCATCATTTTATCGTCCAACGTTTAACTGCAATCGCACTTATTCCTTTGATTTTCTGGTTTGTTTGCTGTCTGACTTATATGGCAACTTCCACTCATGCTGAAGTCGTCAAATGGATGAGTGATCCCGCACACACCGTCTTATTTACCCTACTTATTTTAGTGCTCATTCATCACACACACTTAGGTTTACAAATGGTGGTTGAGGATTACATTCATACGCCTGTGACAAAAGCCCTGATTATGGTTAGCATGAAATTTTTTATGATTACGCTGACAATTGCTTCCGTCATCGCCATTTTCCGCGCTATTTTTGTTTTCGGAGGGTAAGATGACAGCATACAATATTATTGATCACACTTATGATGTCGTAGTCGTTGGTGCCGGCGGCGCCGGTTTGCGCTCAACCTTCGGTATGGCAGAAAAAGGTTTAAAAACCGCCTGTTTAACCAAAGTATTCCCTACTCGTAGCCATACTGTTGCAGCGCAAGGTGGTATGAGTGCATCATTGGGAAATATGGGTGAAGACTCGTGGCAATGGCACATGTACGATACCGTTAAAGGTTCAGACTGGTTAGGCGACCAAGATGCAATTGAATATATGTGCCGTGAAGCTGTGCCTGCGGTAATTGAATTAGAACATTACGGCGTACCCTTTTCACGTACTGATGAAGGCAAAATTTATCAACGTCCTTTCGGTGGTATGACAACTAATTTTGGTGAAGGGATTGCGCAACGTACTTGCGCCGCCGCAGATAGAACTGGTCACGCAATTCTGCACACGCTATATCAACAATCTCTAAAACATAAAGCTGAGTTTTTTATCGAATATTTTGCCTTAGATTTAATTATGGATGAAGAGGGAACATGTCGCGGAGTCATGGCATTAAACATGGCAGAGGGTACAATTCACCGTTTTCGTGCGCATACTGTGGTATTAGCAACGGGAGGTTATGGCAGGACTTATTTTTCAGCGACTTCTGCACACACGTGTACCGGTGACGGAGGCGGTATGGTGTTACGTGCTGGTCTGCCAACCCAAGATATGGAATTTGTACAATTTCATCCTACTGGCATTTACGGCGCGGGTTGCTTAATTACCGAAGGTGTACGCGGTGAAGGTGGCTATTTGACCAACTCCAAAGGCGAGCGATTTATGGAACGTTACGCACCGAATGCTAAAGATTTAGCTTCTCGTGACGTGGTAAGCCGTTCAATGACAATGGAAATTCGTGAAGGTCGTGGTGTTGGTAGTGATAACGATCATATTTTCTTAAATTTAATGCACTTAGGGTCAGAAGTAATTGATGAACGTCTACCCGGTATTGCTGAATCAGCACGTATTTTTGCAGGAGTGGACGTAACCAGAGAACCTATTCCAGTCATTCCAACTGTTCATTACAACATGGGCGGTATTCCAACCAATTATCACGGTGAAGTCGTTACATTAAAAAATGCTGATCCAGATTCAATTGTGCCCGGTTTAATGGCAATTGGAGAAGCGGCTTGTGTATCGGTACATGGTGCAAATCGTTTAGGTTCTAACTCCTTGTTAGATATTGTTGTTTTTGGTCGCGCCTCAGCATTACGTTGCGCAGAATTAATCAAACCTAATCAAACACATAAACCATTACCAAAAGATGCAGGTGATAACTGTTTAGCACGTTTAGACAAATTACGTCATGCCAAAGGTAGCACACCAACCGCAGATTTACGTTTAAGAATGCAACGTACTATGCAATTAGATGCAGCAGTATTCCGCACAGGTGAAAGTTTGCAACAAGGCGTGAATAAAATAGACGAAGTATACAAAGCATTCGACGACATTCAAACCACAGACCGCTCATTAATTTGGAATTCTGATTTAATCGAAACCCTAGAGCTTGATAATTTACGTGCTCAAGCAGTTGTAACCATTCATTCTGCATTAAATCGCAAAGAAAGTCGTGGCGCACATGCGCGTGAAGATTACCCAGACCGTGATGATCAAAATTGGATGAAACATACATTGTCTTGGATTGACGAGGCGGGTGAGGTGAGATTGGATTATCGTCCAGTTCACGCTTATACCTTGACCGATGAAGTGGATTATATTCCACCTAAAAAGCGTGTGTACTAAGAGGGTTATATTATGGCTGAATTTACACTACCTGCCCATTCGGTTGTTAAAAAAGGCAATCAGGTCAACCAAGTTAAAGATGTAAAAAACGTTAAAAAATTTCATATTTATCGTTGGAATCCAGATACTGCGGAAAATCCACGCATAGATACTTATGAGCTGGATTTAGAAGATTGTGGTCCGATGGTGTTGGACGCATTAATTAAAATCAAAAATGAGATTGATGCAACTTTAACGTTTCGTCGTTCATGTCGTGAGGGCATTTGTGGCTCGTGCGCGATGAATATTGATGGTACAAATACACTTGCCTGTACGAAAGCGATAGATGACGTTAAAGGTGACGTAAAAATTTATCCGTTGCCACACATGGAAATCATTAAAGATTTAGTGCCAGATTTGAGTTATTTTTATGCTCAACATGCGTCGGTCGAGCCTTGGATGAAAACAGCTAGTGCCGTTCCACCAGACCGTGAGCATTTACAGTCCAAACAAGATCGCGCTAAATTGGATGGTTTATACGAGTGTATTTTATGCGCTTGTTGCTCAACCAGTTGTCCAAGTTATTGGTGGAATGGAGATTTATATTTAGGTCCAGCGATTTTATTGCAGGCTTATCGTTGGATTATTGATAGTCGTGACGAAGCGACAGGAGAACGCTTGGACGAATTGGAAGACCCATTTCGCTTATACCGCTGTCATACGATTATGAATTGTACAAATACTTGTCCGAAAGGCTTAAATCCGGCTAAAGCAATTGGTGAAATTAAGAAATTATTAGTTGATAGACGTTAAGATTTTCAACGAAGCTTTGTGGAGACAAGGCATGCCTTGTCTCTACGGTGTAACGATGTGAAATATAATGACATTTTAACGTATTTACTAAAATTTCAAACCAGTGCTACAATAGCTGATTCAAACGCTTAATTGCTTGTTTTACTTGTTCTGGAGCAGTTCCGCCTAAATGGTTGCGCGCAGCAACTGAACCTTCCAAAGTCAATACATCAAACACATCTTGCTCAATGACATCAGAAAAATTTTTAAATATCGATAATTCCAAATCAGGCAGGTCACATTGGCGTTCAATGCAATAACGCACCGCTTTACCAACTATCTCATGTGCGTCACGAAATGCAACACCTTTGCGTACCAAGTAATCTGCTAAATCGGTTGCTGTGGTAAACCCACTTTTTGCCGCTTGACGCATTTTATCCGCTTTCACCTGTAAACCCGGTATCATATCCGCGTACACCTTTAAACTCCCACGTAATGTATCTACCGTGTCAAACAAAGGTTCTTTATCTTCTTGATTATCTTTATTATATGCCAGTGGTTGTGATTTCATTAAAGTCAATAAGCTGTATAAATGACCGTATACACGCCCTGTCTTACCACGCACCAATTCAGGTACATCAGGGTTTTTCTTTTGCGGCATGATGGACGAACCAGTACAAAACGCATCGCTTAACTCAATAAAATCAAACTGCGCAGATGACCATAAAATTAATTCTTCAGAAAACCGCGACAAGTGCATCATTAATAAAGCAGCAGCAGCCGTAAATTCGATTGCAAAATCACGATCGCTCACCGCATCCAGAGAATTACTCGCAATCTGTTCAAAACCAAGTAATTTTGCAGTATATTCCCGATCAATTGGGTAGGTCGTACCCGCCAAAGCCGCTGCTCCCAAAGGCATACAATTCACTCGTTTACGACAATCTACCAAACGTTCCCTATCGCGCAATAACATTTCACACCATGCCAGTAGATGATGACCGAAAGTAATCGGTTGCGCACTTTGTAGATGCGTAAAACCCGGCATAATTGTTTCAGCTTCGCGCGCTGCTAAACACGACAATGCACCAAGCAAACGATTTAATTCATTGATAATTAAGTCGATTTCATGACGGAGATATAAACGAATATCCGTTGCTACTTGATCATTGCGTGAACGACCTGTGTGTAATTTTTTACCAACAACACCAATTTTTGCGGTCAAACGACTTTCAATATTCATGTGAACATCTTCGAGTGCGACCGACCAGTTGAATTGTCCTTGCTCAATTTCTTGCTTAATTTCCTCCAAACCCATTACGATTTGCTGACATTCCAATGTAGTCAATACACCTACTTTCGCAAGCATTTCCGCATGAGCAATTGAACCCATAATGTCATAAGCGTACAAACGTTTATCAAAACCGACGGAAGCAGTAAAAGCTTCGACAAATTCATTAGTTGAGGCGGTAAAACGACCGCTCCAAGGTTTTTCTGCAATTGTCATTGTTTTTCTTTGTTAAATTAATCTTTATAAAATAATAGCTTACAATTAACAACTGTGCAATTACAACAAATAAATCAGACAACATCAATTTTGCACGTTGTTATCTGTACGCTAATTTTTATCTATCCACTTCTGGCGGACAGGCATCCAATGAAAACATAATTTGTGCAACATCTTCGATTCGTTCACCAATGCACAATTTTTCTAATACCTGTACCGCGTGCATCATCGAAGGACCGCGAACATGTACCCGCCAAGGTTTAGCACCTCCATTGGAAACAGCAAAAAAACCCAATTCACCCTTAGAAGATTCAGTTCTCGCGTAAGCGTCGCCTGCTGGAATATTCCACGCCAATGGATTTGGTAACGGACAACGGATAGCACCTTTAATGGCAGGTAAACGTTCGATAACTTGACGTAAAATCCTAATAGATTGAATCAATTCGCCGCGACGCACCATAGCCCGTGAATAAACGTCACCCCCTTGCTCGGTTACAACATCAAATTCAAGTTGATCGTACACTAAATATGGATCATCTCGACGAATATCAAACGCTAAACCCGTTGCTCGCAAATTGGGACCTGTCACTCCCCATGATAAAGCTTGTTCTTGCGTCATCGCCCCAATTCCTTTAGCACGCTTTTCAAAAACCGGATTATTAAAAAACAAATCATCATATTCCGGCAAACGTGCTTCTAAATAATCTAAAATATGGCTGAGTTTTTCTAAAATATCTGGCGGCAAATCTCGGCGCACACCACCCGGTGTCGTATACATGTGATAGACGCGCCCTCCCGTAATCTGTTCAAATAAATCCAAAATACGATCACGATCAGCTACGCCCCAAAACATATTGCTGTACTGACCAATTGTTGCGGTATTACCACCAAAAGTAAAAATATGGGCGCAAATCCGTGACATTTCCAAAACCATTACCCGAATCCATTGCGCACGCTCTGGCACTTCTAAACCGCCAAGCATTTCAACAACTCGTGCATAAGTTTCCTCCATTGGTACGGGATCAGGCACACAAATACGTGGTACTAGGGCAATATTTTGAATCCATAAACGTTCCTCCATAAGCTTCTCAAAGCCACGGTGTAAATAACCACCATCGGCGGTCAATTTTACAACCTCATCACCGTTGAAACGCACTTTTAGGGCATAATTGCCCTCAATACCGGGATGATTGGGACCAAAATAGAGTTCATATTCATGACTCGCGGGATGTTCTACTGGATGATAATTTTCTGGACGCATAATAATTTAACTAATCAGGTGTTGCCAAAGATGGGCTGAGTAAGCAATGATTATAGCGATATAAACCGAAATATATTACTCAGATTTGTTAATATTTAAACTAATGTGATCAGGATACTACATTAATATTGTAATTTTATGAATGATACGCTACTACAGTCTTAAATCAAAATACTAGCTTAACCTGAGTTCAAGGTCATTTTTAACTCGTTTAATTCGTTTTACGCACAGCATAGAAATAAGCTCCTGCAAAATTTGCGAATCGACAAAAGTTATATTTTCTTGTGCAATTGTCAATTATTAATTAACTTACCGGTTTTTAAATCAATTTTATATTTTGCCTGTGGGTAATCACCAATCTGAATACCACGTATTGGATCATTAAGCGGATTATCTTTGTAATTGACGAATAAAGTTTGCTGCTGTTGCGAGGCTAATTGCACAATATTGAGATAAGTTTTCTGAAATTGTTGATGTGCGTGGTAAGTCTGCCAACCACCCCACAAGATAGGTAAGATGAGTAATGCAAAAACAACAGGTCTTGCCCATAAAATTAACGAAATTAATGATAAAGTTGCAGGGATTAAATATAAACGTCCGATAAAATTCAAATGACTGATAAGCTCTTGCTGGTAATAGGCAAACATTCCCCAATAAATCAACATGGTAACAAGCAACAAACCAAGAAATAACAACCGATTAAGCATTGTCTTAAAGGCTAATACGGACAAGAAAAAACAACTTATACCTAACCAACCTGCTTGAGTTCGGTGCATATTCTGCCACCAGAAACTTTCGATAAATCCAATTAAACTTGGTAACAGTTTATGTAAAGCAAAATCGTGAATATCGTTCTCTGAGCCTAATTCAATCATATTTAAACGCAATATCCAATAACTGCCACCAACAATAATTAATGTTAAAAATATATTTCTTAAAGCTTTTACATCTATTATTTGATTAATACACAAAATAACTAAAAATGGTATCAGGATTAAATTGATTTCCTTACAAAAAAAACTCAATCCAATTACCGCCCCTGCAAATAAAAACCATTGGTAACTGATAAGCAATAAAGCGACGCTAATTAAAAATAAACTACTCGTATCAAATAAATTTGCATACCAGCTTGCACTAATGATACTGCTGCTAGAAAATAAGAATAATATGCTAAAAATAGGCAATAAATAAGTTTTTACTCGCCAACGCTGCAAAAGATGCAAAATAATGATTAGCGAGCTAAGTAATAAAACGATATTGATAGTGCGTAATAACTGCCAAGCAAAAACTGAAAAAGTCGTTTGATCGAGTACGATAGCGGCAATAGATGCTGGAATCGGGCGGTACAAATTACCTAATGGCTGCGTCCAAATGATCAATAATTTTTCTAGTAAGCTATTGGTTTGACTGTAAAAATAAATCAAAAAATTGCTTTCATCCCATACGTCAATAATCATTAGGGGTTTAAGCAATATAAGCCAAATAATTGCTAATAATGTAGGTATAAAAACACGTAATAACATAAAATTTCAGATTAAGCCAAACAAAGTACCTAAGTCATCGGGCAGAATAACTCAATTGCTAATTTATAATTAAATTAATAATTACCATACCGCCTACCCACTCAATAAATTACCGCTATCTAAATCTTTATCTGTCACATAATTTTCTGGCGATTGAATTAGACGACCATTAGTTTTAAGATGTATATCATGCTGTGGATACGGTATAGTAATACCTGCTTTTTGTAATTCATCCCATATCAAAAGATTTACCTTAGTACGCACGATAAATACACCATTTTCTTTAATATCAATATAATAATCGACTCTAAATAAAATCGCATATTCCGAAAATTCCCATAAAGTAACGATTAATTCAGGGTCTGGCAAAATTTCTGGTATTTCTGCCAATTTTTCTAACAATAGGTTGCGTATAAAATGCGGATCACAATCATAACCCACTCGAAAATGTAGTGTAGTACGCATAATTGCGTTACTCAAAGTCCAGTTAGTAAAAGCATTAGAAATAATCTCTGCATTAGGCACGATAATTTCCTGATAATTCCACGCTTGTACAGTTAATGAGCGAATCCCAATCCGTGTTACTTCACCTTCATACGAGCCACCAATATTAACGTAATCACCGGTTTTTAATGGTCGTTCAATCAATAGCAAAATACCACTGATAAAATTATTAGCAATATTTTGTAAACCAAAACCAATCCCAACCCCTAAAGCACCTGCAAATACGGTCATTGTCGTTAAATCAATTCCTAAAATTTGTAAAATAATCATCAATCCAAGCAAAACGACAAAATATTGAGTAAAAACTGATAAACTGTTACGAATTCCTAAATCACGAACGCTAGCATAAATCCAACGATACGTGATGCGCTGGCTCCAACTGCCAAACCAAAAAATCCCCCATAATCCTAACACTGAAAAAACGATTGAAACTAAACTAACGTGAGAGTTACCAATTTTAATGACGTGATCATCAAATAAAAATTGGCGCACTCCAGTAAATGCAAAATCATCATGCCAATTATTTAACCATGATAATAACATCATTGCAAAGAAAAATAATCCAATATTCAATAAATTATGACCTAATGGGATAATGTCTTGCGTCCACAATAAACCGTATTGACTGCGTTTCATCATGAAATTTTTCAATAAATACATTAAATCACGCAATAAACCTTGCACAATTAGCCATAATACTAGTACAAAAATGAGCCAGTACGCTTGTTGCGCCACCATCCAGCCTAAATTGATATAGCCAATGATGCCTAGCAAAGAAACAGTTAAAAATAATAGCGGGACGAGTAATGTGATCACGCGCACTGCAAACAACCAATACGATTGGCTATTGGATTCTTTTAGTAAATATAATAAAAAATAGCGCATATTTATAGCTGGAATAATGGCAATAGAAAGCAAAATCATAAAACTCGTATCGATAATTTCTAGGGCTAATTGGGAAATTTGCCAACGATGGGCTAACGTTGTGATTAAAGCGGCAATTGCTAAAATACGGGCTATCCATTTAATTTGAATATAAACTTGTCGATAATGCGGTAAAATTTCAAAATAAGGTGAAAATAATAAAAAAGCTAAATGTATCGATAATTGCGCACTGAATAATATTAACATTAATGTGATTACAAAATAGTAAGTTTGTTCTGGCAACGCTAAGAAATATAAGCTAATACCAAGACTACCGATGACAGCAATTGTAATCAAGTTACGCTTAATTAGATTAATTAATACCAAGCCTAAATTAGCAATAAATGTAATTATTAATAAGCGGGTTAAATATGCAGAAATTTTATCTAATGTACTTTTAAGTTTGGTTAAGCCTAAAATCCATACTTGCAAACAGAGCAGTAATAGTAAAATTTGACCAAATGATAATATTAATAAAGCTGCATATAATTCATTTTTAAGTTTATTTAAACTATTGATAAATAAATATGGAAATTGCGTAATCGCCTCCAACAATTCACTAAATGTTGCTGATGTTTGTAAAAATTGGCGGCGTTGAACCAATTTACGGTGCAATACGGTTTTATAATTTGTTGTCAATACTTGTTTAAGTGTATTTACCTCTAATTTTAAAATAATAATTTCTTCTAACTGTTTATTGAGACGTTGTTGAATATTTTTTAAAATTTCATTGGCTTTTTGATAGTTTTGTTTTAATTCATCCGTCCAAACTTCATTGCGTTTGCGTAAATTTTCCTGTCCGCGTTGATTCAAATGCAGTTTGTTATCTAATAAATTAGATAAATCATCAACATTTTTTTCGACATCTGTTAATTGTTTTATTCGCTCACTAAGTAATTTTTCTGCTTGTAAAACAGGTAGTTCATTCACTTTTTTGGTTGTAATTTCCTGCTGCCAAGTATGAAATTGTTGTTTAATTTGATTAATTTTTAAGCGATTTAATACCTCATCCGCTAATTCTTCATTGTTCAGTATCTCAATTTCTAATAAGATTTTTTGATCAGTCATACTGTTAGCTAAAGCCTTTTTCAATTTAACCGCTTGTTTTAAATAATCTTGTTGTTCTAATTTAGCTTTTGCAGCAGCATTTAATTGTTGACGCATAAAATACGTGTTATGTAAAGTTTCAGACCAATCGCTCACAACTTCCAGTAATTTCCGTACGATAATTAAACGTGCAATTAAAAATTCAGTTAGTAATTTATTTATTTCTAAGTGCTTATTTTGTAAGTTAATATTTTTCTCTAATTGTTCTTTTTCCGCTTTGGATAAAATTAAACCTCTTTGCGCTTGAAATAGCTCTAAATATTTTTTTGTTTCTGATAATTGGACTTCCCTAGTTTTGTATTTTAACTGTAGATTTTCTAGTTCAATTTGCAATCGTTCACGCTCTAATTTTGCCTCAGTAATCATATTTTCAGTAATATCTAACTCTGATAAAGCTTGTTTTTGCCGCGCAATATCATTTTGTATTTGCGTGAGAGTTTGGTCAGCCGTGACTAAACTTTGCTTTTCGTCTTCCAATAATGCTTGTTTTTGTTCTAATAATTGCATTTCAGTTTGATAATCAATCGGTAGTAAAGTATTTGCGAATATAGCCGGTGTAATGAGAATAAATAATAGAAAATATTGGAGTAAGTACATGTTGAGAATTTCGATTTTAAATTTAAAAATAATGATGATAAGATTTTTTTTTCAGTTCGTTATTGTTTCTTGTTCCAGCAGTCTCTGTTGGGATATAGTTTAGATACTTACAGATCGTTAGAACAAGAAAAAACATTACATGGGTAGCTGAAAAAATCATAAAAATGAGTATAAGTAACTACATATTGTTATTTTTCAATCAGTTCTTTGTGCTCTTTTTCATATTCCCTATACGGTTTACTTGTTTGCTCAATACACGATTTGTACTGTGATGGTGGCATTTTATTGCATTCGTTACGATTATTAATTTGGATGTTGTCATATATTTCTTTATTACTACACCCAACACAAAAAAATAGTAAGAATAAAATCAATATGTTATACATTTTAATGCTTCCAAATTTGAAATGTGTGCCACAAATACATCTAATCGGATGTAAAGTGGCTATTGATATACAAAAAAGATGGTTATTTTACTCGCATTCCTGCGTGCGCACCTTCGTCAGGAATTAAAATCCATAAATCTTTTTTACCGGGTCCCGCTGCTAACACCATCCCTTCAGAAACGCCAAAGCGCATTTTACGTGGTGCTAAATTCGCCACCATCACCGTATAACGTCCAATTAAGGTTTCTGGTAAGTACGCATCTCTAATTCCAGCGAATACATTGCGTGTCTTTTCCTCGCCAATATCCAAAGTCAAGCGTAACAACTTTTCCGCTCCTTCCACATATTCCGCGTGGACAATTTTTGCAATCCGCAAATCTACTTTTGCAAAATCATCATAAGCAATTAAATCCGCAACGGGTGGATTATCGCTTGCTGGTTTTTTTGGTATTTGTTGAGTTAAATTATCCTTAGAAGCTTCGATCATCGCTTCAATTTGAGGTTGCTCAACACGCTTCATTAAAGGCGTAAATTTTTCAATTTTATGATTTAATAATGCTGTAGGTTGCCAAACTATCGGTGCATTTAGGAAATTTTCCACCGTTTGGCTCATTGTTGGTAAAACAGGGGTTAAATAACCAATTAACACGCTAAATAAATTCAAGCCTTGAGTACAAATTTCTTGTAATTCAGCATCTTTTCCCTCTTGTTTCGCAATTATCCAAGGTTTGTTTTCATCAATATACTGATTTGCTTTATCCGCTAATGCCATGATGGCACGCATTGCTTTGTTATAATTTCGCGCCTCATAATCTTGTGCGATTTCCTCTCCCGCTTGAATAAAACTGTTATACAACGCGCTATCTGGTAGTGAATTCGCTAACATGCCCTCAAAACGCTTAGTGATAAATCCTGCGCAACGACTAGCAATATTAACGACTTTACCGACTAAATCTGAATTAACCCGTTGTACAAAATCTTCTAAATTTAAATCAATATCATCCACATTAGGAGTGAGTTTAGCAGCAAAATAGTAGCGTAAATATTCTGGATTTAAATGATTTAGATAACAACGCGCTGTGATAAAAGTACCGCGAGATTTAGACATTTTTTGTCCATCGACAGTTAAAAAGCCGTGCGCAAAAATTGAAGTCGGTTTTCTAAATTTACTACCAGTCAACATTGCAGGCCAAAACAAAGCATGAAAATAAATAATGTCTTTGCCAATAAAGTGATACAATTCCGTCTCGCTCTCCTCTACCCAAAATTCATCGAAGTTAATGCCTTGTTTATCACAGAAATTTTTAAAACTTGCCATGTAACCAATCGGTGCGTCTAACCATACATAGAAATATTTATTTTCTGTACCGGGAATTTTAAACCCAAAATAAGGTGCGTCGCGTGAGATGTCCCAAGCTTGCAAACCATCCTTAAACCACTCATTTAATTTATTGACTACTTCAGATTGTAAACGACCACTTTGTATCCAATTTTTTAACATTTCCTCAAAATTGGCTAAATTAACAAAATAATGTTCTGATTCTTTCTCAATCGGTGTTGCGCCCGATAAAGCTGAAATTGGATTTTTTAAATCGGTAGGAGCATAGGTCGCACCGCAAACTTCGCAACTGTCGCCATACTGATCTTTTGCACCGCAGCGTGGACATTCACCACGAATAAAACGATCTGGTAAAAACATTTGTTTTTCTGGATCATAGGCTTGTTTGATGGTTTTTTGAATAATATGCCCACCGGCTTTTAAAGCTTGATAAATGTGGGTTGAGAAATGGCGGTTTTCATCAGAATGGGTTGAGTAAAAATTGTCAAATTGGATTGCAAAATCTTTAAAATCAAGACTATGCTCGGCGTGTACTCGCGCAATTAATTCTTCTGGACGCATACCCTCTTTTTGTGCACGTAGCATAATTGGTGTACCATGCGCGTCGTCGGCACAGACGTAATAGCATTGATTACCCTGCATTTTTTGAAAGCGTACCCAAATATCAGTTTGAATATACTCGACTAGATGACCGATATGAATTGCACCGTTAGCATAGGGTAGGGCACTGGTCACAAGAATTTTACGCATGTTATTCTCCATCCTTAGTTTGTTGTTAAGGTAGCATTTCAACTACTAATTAACAATCTATCAAGCAAGATTTTATAATGTCAACCGAGATTTGGTAGAATGTTATACCAATTTACGATAGAAAAATAAGGATATTTGGATGTCCCTAAAAAGTTTAATGAGTTTTTATCAGCAAAGAGTAAATGTTGCCTTAGAACGCTGGTTGCCAGCCGATACGATTTTGCCTAATCGTTTACATGAGGCAATGCGTTATTCTGTGTTTAATGGTGGGAAACGAATTCGTCCTTTATTGGTCTATTTTACTGGTAAAGCTCTGAATGTTGCGCCCGAACATCTGGACGCGGTTGCTTGTGCAGTGGAATTTATTCATGCTTACTCTTTGGTACATGATGATTTGCCCGCGATGGATGATGATGATTTGCGGCGCGGTAAACCAACTTGTCATAAAGCGTTTGATGAGGCAACGGCTATTTTAGTCGGAGATGGTCTGCAAACTTTAGCTTTTTATACGCTAACTCATGCTAAATTGCCAATAAGTGCCGAACGGCGATTACAAATGTTAGAAACTTTAGCTTTTGCAAGCGGTTCACGCGGCATGGTTGGTGGTCAAATGATGGATATAGCGGCTACGGGTAAGCAAATCAATTTAGTTGAATTGGAAAATATGCACATTCACAAAACCGGTGCATTGATTCGTGCCAGTATAAAACTAGGTGCGCTATCTAGTGATCATACTTCGGAAAATACATTAAATAAATTAGATCATTATGCAAAATGTATTGGTTTAGCGTTTCAAGTGAAAGATGATATTTTGGATGTGGAAGGTAGCACTGAAATGTTGGGTAAAGTACAAGGCGCAGATATGGTGCATAATAAGTCAACTTATCCAAGTTTGATCGGACTTAAACAGGCAAAACAAATGGCGGATGACTTATTACAACAAGCGTTGATAAGTCTAGCAGATTTTGACGAAAAAGCAGATTCATTGCGTGATATGGCGAAATACATTGTGACACGGGAATATTAATAAAATTGATTTGAAATCTAAAAAATAATAAGTTTAGAAGTCACCCATTTTCTTGTGAGGACGCACCTGCGTCCTACGAGCATAAAGTTTAAAATGAGAATTGCTGCGGATAATTATATGATGGACAATCATTATAAAAATAGATATAATCCGCAACCTAAAATTTGCCGATGTGGTGGAATTGGTAGACACGCTATCTTGAGGGGGTAGTGGCGTAAGCTGTGTCGGTTCGAGTCCGACCATCGGCACCAATCTAAACGCCCTCCTCGCTAATCTGAAATTTCATAAAACAGGGCACATTTATTGAGTGAAATAAGGTAAACTTATGCAACTCCAGCCTTGCTGTGAAAAGTTTTATGAAACTATCAGCAATAAAGCCGATTCTAAAAAAAATTGTACAATCGCGTCATTCACCTCTAATTGTTGCTTTATTAATAGGGCATTTGGTTTTTGGAACAATTTTAGGGGTTCGTGCACTTGGTTTTTTTCAAGGGTTAGAACTCACGTCTTACGACCTTATGCTATGGACACGTTCCATTAGTATACCTGTAGATCAACGCATCACGATGGTGTGGGTGACTGACGAGGATCAACGTATTTGGGGTTGGCCTTTACCTGACGAACATCTTGCCAGCCTTATTGCAATTATTCAAAATTATAAACCGCGTGCAATTGGATTAAATACTTACCGAGATTTACCCGTACCGCTCATCACGGGTCACGGTTATGAGTATTTACTCACGCAATTTAATGATTATGATAATATCTTTGGCGTGAGAAAACACAAGAGTGAAACAGGTGCGCATGTCGATCCCCCCCCATTTTTAGACAAAAAAGGACAAGTTGGTTTTAACGATTTGGTTGACGACTCCAGAGGAATTTTTCGACGTAGTTTACTTTTTATTAATGATGGTGAAGTACATGGTTTTTATGGATTATTAATTGCGCTCAAATATCTTGCCCAAGAAGGTATTTTCCCAGAAAATCATCCAGAAAATGATCACTACATGGTTTTAGGAAAATCGGTTTTGAAGCCGTTGCAATCTGATTTTGGTGGTTATGTAAAAAGTGATATGGGCGGTTTTCAGATTATGATGAATTATCCCGGCGCACCAAGTGAATTTAACGCATTGAGTATGACGCGCGTATTAACAGGACGTTTTAATCCAAGAGACTTTGAAAATAAAATTGTCATTATCGGATCAAATGCAGAAGCAACCCCTGATTTTTTATACACACCTTTTGGTTATTGGGAGAATGTTGATCAACGCATACCCGCCTCAGCCGCACACGCTTATACCATTAGTCAACTATTGCGCATGGCAGAAGGTGAATCCCAGCCAATGGACTCGTGGAATGAAATGCAAGAAGTTGTATGGATTTGGTTTTGGACACTATTTGGCGCATTAATATGTTTATGGGCACGTTCGCTTTTACGCTTTACCTTATCATTAATTGGTGGATTAATGTTATTAGTAACATTAGCCTATATCGGTTTTTCGCATAGCTATTGGATATTAATTGCTGCTCCAGCATTTGGCTGGATGTTGTCTATTATAATCATGATTTCATATTTATCGAATCAGGAAAAAAACCAACGCGCTGAATTAATGCACTTATTTTCTAAACATGTCTCGAAAGATGTAGCGGAAATTATTTGGAAAGAACGAGAAGAATATTTGACAGAAGGGCGTTTGCGTTCACAACGTTTAATTGCCACTTTATTATTTACCGATTTACAAAATTTTACGACCGTATCCGAACGCATGGAGCCACAAGAATTAATGGATTGGTTAAATCAGTACATGGAAACGATGGTTTGTGTGGTTGAAAAACAATACGCAGGGCAAGTTAATAAATTTATCGGTGATGCGATTATGGCAATTTTCGGTGTTCCTATTCCACGTACTGAGCTTAGTCAAGTACACCAAGATGCGATGAATGCCGTAGAATGCGCATTAGCTATGCGTAAAGAAATGGAGCGATTACGTGAAACTTGGCAAACACAAGGCTTGCCACTCATTCGGATGCGGGTAGGTATTTGTACGGGACCTGTGGTTGCTGGTAGTTTGGGGGGAGTTGAACGCCAAGAATATACGGTATTGGGCGACACAGTCAACACAGCTTCTCGTTTAGAAAGCTTCGATAAGGCAGTAGACACAGATAATCCGTGCCGAATTTTAATAAGTCAAACTACAAAAGATTGTTTGGGTGATCGCTTCGAGACAGAATGTGTTGGCTCAGTTAATTTAAAAGGTAAAGAAGTAAAAGTAACAATTTATAGCGTTATCGGCATTAAACAACCAAGCCGTACTGATTTAGATGATTTTTAATGATACTGAGAGTTGCTTGCAAAATAAATTTTGCATACCACTATTTAAATTTATCTTATTCAAAATAAGGTGTAAATTATGAAAAAATTTTTTTATCTACTCCTCCTCTTATATGGTGGTGCTGCTTGGGCGCAATTGCCTATTTATGTCAGCATATTACCGCAAAAATATTTTATAGAACGGATTGGCGGTGAACAAGTTGATGTATCCGTCATGGTACAAGCAGGACACAGTCCCGCAACTTATGAGCCTACACCTTCACAAATGGCAAAATTAAGCCAAGTCACTTTATATTTTCGCATTGGTGTGGCGTTTGAAGATGTATGGTTGCCTAAATTACAGCAAAATAATCCGCAACTCATCATCATTGATGCTAGGCAAGGTATTGAATTACAAACAATGCCAGACATAGAGGAAGTATTAGCCGAACATCACGAAGATGAGCATCATGAAGACGAACATCACCATCATGGTGCATTCGATCCACACATTTGGCTAAATCCCCGTTTAGTTAAAATTATGGCACAACAAATTTTGCAACAATTAATTAAATACGATCCAACTCGTCAAGCGTTATACCAACAAAATCATGCGCAATTTGTCCAAGAATTAGAACAAGTAGATACTGAAATCCAAACCATACTTGCTAAGATTGAACATAGAAAATTTATGGTTTTTCATCCTTCTTGGGGTTATTTTGCTCAAGCCTATCATTTACAGCAAATTCCTATTGAAATTAAAGGTAAATCCCCCAATCCAAAAGACTTAGCGCATTTAATTCATTATGCGAAACAACATAAAATTAAAGTGATTTTTGTACAAAAGCAATTCAGCCAAAAAGCAGCGCAGGCAATTGCCAATAGTACGCAAGCGCAATTAATTAGCGTAGACCCGTTGGCTTTAAATTATCTTGAGAATTTAGTCCAAACAGCGAAAACATTTGCTAAAGCGATGCAATAGACAATTATGGTGATTCAACTCGATAATATTAGTTTTGCTTATGATACGCCAATTATTTTAGAAAATATTAGTTTAACTGTTGAAAAACAAGAGTTTCTAGGCATTGTTGGACCAAATGGTGGCGGTAAAAGCACTTTGCTAAAAATCATTTTGGGTCTGCTAAAGCCTACGCAAGGACAAGTACGCATTTTTGGTGAAACACCGATAAAACAACGGGTTAATATTGGTTATGTACCGCAATTTGCTAATTTTCCACGTTATTTCCCTATTTCTGTACAACAAACCGTGTTAATGGGACGTTTAGGTGTAAGTCGCAGTTGGTTTAGATTTAATCATGCAGACAAAGCGATTGCTCGACAAGCGATGCAAATCACACAAATTGATGATTTAGCTCAACGTCAAATTGGTTGTTTATCGGGCGGACAGTTGCAACGTGTATTAATTGCCCGTGCTTTAGCCTGTCAGCCGAAAATTTTGATTTTAGATGAACCAACAGCAAATATTGATCAACGAGTAGAAGAAGATATTTTTGATCTGTTAAAAAAATTGAATCAAACATTAACAATTATTGTAGTATCGCATGATATTGGCTTTATTTCCGCCTATGTGAATCGAGTGGCTTGTTTAAATAAAACCTTATTGTGTCATCAAACATCACCGCTTACGCCACATAAGTTAGAGCAGTTATACCATATTCCAATTCATGCTATCCAACATCAACATTATTTAGGTTCTCCATGAGTACATTTTTTGATGCTTTATGGCAATTTAGCTTTTTACAACATGCCATTATCGCAGGTTTATTGGCGAGTATTGGTTGCGGCGTAGTCGGTACTTACGTCGTGGTAAAACGCATTACTTTTTTAGCAGGTGGTATTGCCCATGCTGTACTAGGTGGGATGGGAATTGCGTATTATTTTCAACAACCTGTACTAGCCGGCGCACTCGTAACGGCGTTAGGTACTGCTTTGTTTATTGGTTGGGTTTATCTACATAATCAACAAAATGAAGATACTTTAATTGGTGCGGTATGGGCAACAGGTATGGCAGTTGGAATTTTATTTATTGCGCAAACACCCGGTTATAACGTAGATTTAATGAGTTATTTATTCGGTAATATTTTAATGGTATCGCGCACAGATTTATATTTAATGGCATCATTAGATATGGTCATTATATTTACTGTAATAGTTTTTTATAGACAATTGTTAATTACTTGTTTTGATGAGGAATTTGCTCAATTACGCAATATTTCAATTACATTTTTTTACCTATTACTGCTATGTATGGTTGCGCTGACAGTAGTGTTATTAATTCGAGTTGTTGGATTAATTTTAGTGATCGCATTATTGACTTTGCCCGCTGCAATTGCGTTACAGTATGCGGTTTCCTTACATCGTATTATGTTATTTTCTAGCATATTGGGTATGTTATTCACATCGACAGGTTTAGGGCTTGCTTATGAGTACAATTCCCCAGCGGGTGCAAGTATCATTTTAGTAGCGGCAGGTAGCTATTTAATTTCGACTTTATTGATTCAACCATTATTTTTTAAGCGTTAAATTTTGACGTTTTAGATCGTGAAAAATGTGTAAATTAATATACTTACTTTTCATTTTTCCTTATGACGACACATAGCGTATAGGGGTAGAGAAAAGCCTTACGGCATTCCCCTCCCTCCGAACCGTGCGTGCG
>CAYMCP010000031.1:0-23999 GCA_964388965.1 uncultured Thiotrichaceae bacterium
TTACTAAGTATAGACAAGTATAACTAAGTTTTCAATAGCTGCTATCTAACCCTTTAAATTAGGCCGCAACAATCGGAATCACACCATCTCTTACTTTGGTAGCGGTATCTTGATACGCCGCAATTTCATGGAAATTCAAATAACGATAAATATCCGCTGAAGATGCCGCAATCATATCTACATGTTGTAAATATTCCGCAGTCGTGGGAATTTTACCTAATATTGCACTTACTGCCGCTAATTCCGCAGAAGATAAGTAGACATTCGCACCTTTACCTAATCGATTAGGAAAGTTCCGCGTTGAAGTAGAAACAACGGTCGTATTATCACCGACACGCGCCTGATTACCCATACATAGCGAACAGCCCGGCATCTCAGTCCGCGCACCCGATTTACCAAAAATGGAATATACACCTTCTTCAATCAACTGCCGTTCATCCATTCGCGTTGGCGGTGCAATCCATAAACGAGTCGGTACGGAACTACCAAATTTATCTAATACTTTACCTGCTGCTCGATAATGACCAATATTCGTCATGCAAGAACCAATGAATACTTCATCAATCTTAGTACCCGCAACTTCTGGTAATGGTTTAACGTCATCGGGATCATTAGGACATGCTAAAAGTGGTTCTTTGATATTATTTAAATCAATCTCAATTACCGCTGCATATTCCGCATCTGTATCCGCTTCTAACAACTTAGGCTCTGCTAACCAAGCCTCCATTGCTTCAATACGACGTTGCATTGTCCGTGCGTCGCCGTAACCATTCGCAATCATCCAACGCAATAAAGTGATATTAGAATTCAAATATTCAATCACTGGCTCTTTATTTAATTTAACCGTACAACCATTTGCAGAACGTTCTGCTGATGCGTCTGCTAATTCAAATGCTTGTTCTACTTTCAAGTCGGGTAAACCTTCAATTTCTAATACGCGCCCAGAAAAAATATTTTTCTTACCTTCTTTGGCAACGGTTAATAAGCCTTCTTGAATCGCAGCATACGGAATTGCATTGACTAAATCGCGTAATGTAATACCGTCTTGCATTTCCCCTTTAAAACGCACTAATACGGATTCAGGCATATCCAAAGGCATCACGCCTAATGCTGCTGCAAACGCTACTAACCCAGAACCGCCGGGAAAACTAATACCTAACGGGAAACGAGTATGTGAATCGCCGCCTGTACCGACTGTATCTGGTAAAATCATACGGTTAAGCCATGAGTGAATAATCCCATCACCCGGACGTAACGATACACCACCACGAGTACGGATAAAATCTGGTAAGGTATGCTGTAAAGTAATATCAACGGGTTTGGGATAGGCTGCGGTATGACAAAAACTTTGCATGACTAAGTCCGCAGAAAAACCTAAGCAGGCTAATTCTTTTAATTCATCGCGTGTCATTGCCCCTGTGGTATCTTGAGAACCCACCGTTGTCATTTTAGGCTCGCAGTAGTCGCCGGGACGAACACCTTTTACACCACATGCTTGGCCAACCATTTTTTGCGCTAATGTGTAACCTTTGTCAGATATGGCGGCTGGAATAGGTTTAATAAATAAATCAGTCATTTCTAAACCTAAAGATTCACGCGCCTTCTGGGTTAAACCGCGACCAATGATTAGGGGTACACGACCACCTGCACGTACTTCGTCCGGCATTGTAATTGGGCGCAATGTGAATTCGCTAACCGTTTCACCCGCCTCATTAGTGATTTTACCGTCGTAAGGATGAATCGTAATCACATCACCCATTTCCAATTTAGTCACATCACATTCAATCGGCAACGCGCCTGAATCTTCCGCAGTATTAAAAAAAATCGGTGCGATCTTACCACCTAAAATAACACCACCTTGATGCTTATTAGGCACGTAAGGAATTGCATGACCCATGTGCCATAATACTGAATTAATTGCGGATTTGCGTGATGACCCCGTACCCACAACATCGCCGACATAAGCCAATGGGAGACCTTGTTGTTTTAATGCTTGGATTTTTTCTATTGGATTATCCATGCGATTCACTAGCATTGCTTTGGCATGTAGTGGAATATCAGGGCGACTCCACGCCTCAGAAGCGGGCGATAAATCATCGGTATTCGTTTCACCAGGGACTTTAAATACGATTACTTTGATTTCTTTAGGCATTTTCGTTTTAGCTGTGAACCATTCGCCATCAGCCCAAGATTTTATAACTTGTTTGGCGTAATCGTTGGTTTTAGCTTTTTCAGCGACATCGTAGAACGCATCAAACATGAGTAGAGTATGAGATAAACCTTTTACCGCAATGGGTGCTAACTTATCATCATCTAATAAGTCAATCATCGGCTGAATATTATAGCCGCCTAACATTGTACCTAATAATTCTGCTGCACGCGCTGGTGTAATGGACGAACAAGAAACGTTACCTTTAGCAATATCTGCTAAAAAACCCGCTTTCACATAAGCCGCTTGGTCAACACCCGGTGGCACGCGGTGGACTAATAAATCAACTAATGTGTCTTCTTCTCCAGTTGGCGGATTTTTTAACAATTCCACTAAGTCGGCGACTTGTTCAGCAGTTAAAGCTAATGCAGGGAGGCCTTGTGTGGCGCGTTCTTCGACATGTGCGCGATATGCTTCTAACACTATTATCACCCTCAAAAAATCAAGATAAACAAAAAACCTAAGCAACTCATAAGTTACTTAAAACGTTGCATTATACAATTTTATGACAAAATTTGATAGTATTTGTTTATTGTTATTATAAATGAATCTAATTGTTAAAATATGGTATCCAGTATAATTCCCTTCGCCAAAGATAGGCAAAAACGAGCGATTGGGGTAAAAAGCAAAGCGTACAAATCCACAACTTTTTATCCCACACTAACTAATGTGGGAAGTTAGGCGAAATTCATAGCCCTACTTATGCAAATTTAGTTGTGAGGGTATTGTTGAGCTACAAATATAAAAATTTACGACTGTGTAAAATATTCTGTGGCTATGTAACTGAGAGTTGGTAAAATACGCATGTCTAACCCGTTTATGATTTGCCGAACGTTCAATAAAAAAGTTTTTGTATTTAAAACGACTTATTCAATTGTTGTCTCTTAGTATCATTTACCGATAAAAGCTTTTTGCATAAATTGTATTAAAAATACAAGTAAAATCGGTTGGAGTGTATCAATATCATTGCCCATTGGCTCAACTATTTTTTGGTTAGGTTATGATGAAAAAACAAATTATCCTATGTGTAGACGATGAACAAAGTATTCTGGAAAGTTTAAAAATAGAATTAATTCAGTTACTTGACAATAGTTACTTGGTCGAAACGGCGGAAGACGGCGCAGAGGCTTTAGAAATTATTGAAGAGTTACTTGAGGAAAATTATGAAATCCCTCTTGTCATTTCGGACTATATTATGCCCAACATGAAGGGCGACGAATTGCTAAAACATGTGCATCAAAAAAATCCAAAAACACTTAGTATTATGTTGACTGGTCAAGCGGATATACAAGCTATTGGAAATGCGATTAATCAGGGTAATTTATATCGTTATATCTCTAAACCTTGGGAATCTATCGATTTTATAATGACAATTAAGGAAGCTTTGCACAAATATAATCAGGAAAGACAGCTAGAGCAGTTTTATGCGGATTTAGAACAAAAAATTCAGCATAGAACCGAAGAACTGAAAATTAAAAATCAAAAATTAATAGCGTTAAATAAGGAAAAAAATGAATTCATTGGCATCGTTGTTCATGATTTAAAAAATCCATTATCAGCAATAGAAGGTTTGGCAAATTTAATTTTTATGTCGTTAGAAAGTGAGGATATTAATCTCGATGAAGTATTGGAGTATGCAAAGCTAATTGAAACCAGTTCACATCAAATGTTTGAATTAATTACTAATTTATTAGATGTCAACGCTATTGAATCGGGTGCGTTTAATATGCGCACTCAAGCTGCTAGTTTTTTACCTATTTTGGAAAAAATTACGAATCAATATCAATTGTCTGCAAAAGAAAAAAATATTAGTTTGGAATTGCAACGTATTGATTATGAATTAATTGCGCTAGTAGATACAAATATGTTGCAACAAATCATTGATAATCTTATATCTAATGCAGTGAAATATTCACCATCACATAAAAAAGTAGTTGTACGGGTGATTGACGCTGATGACTATATTCGTTGTGAAATAGAGGATGAAGGACCTGGCTTGAGTGAGGAAGAGCAACAAAAATTATTTCATAAATTTGCTCGACTATCGCCTCAGCCAACTGCAAATGAAAATTCAACTGGATTGGGTTTATTCATTGCTAAAAAGTTGATTGAAATGATGAATGGTAAAATTTGGTGTCGCAGTGTACAGGGAAAAGGATCAACTTTTATTTTTGAGGTGCCGAAGGTTGGCAATTAAAATCTTTTATTTTCAGCAATTTGGGTGACAATGCAGTGCGTCGCCACAAGGAATAGTCATGGTGTGCCGAAAATTTTGCAATGATTCGACACACAAATGTACTAAGCAGGATTTTCTGATTTTTAATGTGTTATCCATGCTAAACTGGCGACTGTTAATATCACTAGAAACAATGGAGTGTAGCTAATCCGATACAAAGTAAATGATATGCTAGATAATATGATGACGGCATGAGTAATAAATTTTTCGGTATGTAAAATCCACCCTCTAAACCAACCACCTATAACACGCATCACCCCCGGATAAAAATTGTGTGAGTAGTGAAATGGCACATCAGCCGATAAAAAGTGACCACCAGCGTAATTATCCCATTGATGCGTATGATAATGTCTTCCTCCTATCAGATAAAAGATAATTGCACTAATGATTAAACCGTACATGAAAATAGCAAATACCCATAACATGTTTAAGCCACCATTTGCTAACGGGATACCGCCAAGATGATGCGCTAATAATTCAAAGCCCATCGCTTGCTGCGCCAAATCAACCATATTTAACGCTAAACCCGGCATGACACCGGTTAAAAATGCAATACCTGCAATCGCTAACATAGGGACTAACATCGTTAATGGTACTTCTTTAATTTCGTAATGCTCTTTACGCAATTGTCCTAAGAAAATATTATGAATGAGCTTGTACACACTTAAAATTGTGCCTAACGTACTAATCGAAGCTGCAACCATCAATAAGGGCGAACCAAATTCCAATAATGATTTATAAATCATCCATTTTGATACAAAACCATTCATTGGTGGCATACCCGCAAGACCGATGATACCCATTAATAATGTAATATACGTCCAAGGCATTTTGGTAATCAAACCACCTAGACGGTCTAAATCTGACGTGCCAGTCCGGTGGATAACGGCAGTAACAGCTAAAAATAATGCAGCTTGATAAGTCGCGTAATTAAAGGCGTGTAATAAACCACCTGCAATTCCCATTGGAGTCGCAATCGCCAGCCCCATTAACATGAAACCACCTTGACCAATTCCGTGCCAAGTCAATAATAAACGTGCATCACTTTGCTGTAAGGCTATGAATGTAGGAATAATTGCGGTTAAGGCTGCAATCCAAATCAATAAACTTTGTGCTGACATGAAGGTGAATGGAATGCTTAAAGTTGTCAATTGCGTGATAACAACAGGTTGAATGAATATTAAAGCTAAACCAAATAAGCCCATTCGCGCAGAAATCGCGCTTAAAAACGCAGCATTGGCACCGGGTGTATTGGCATAAGCCTCTGCTTGCCACAAGTGAAATGGCATTGCACCTAATTTGATTAAAAAACCTGCGCTGGCAAGTAAGAAAATCGTCCACAACAATGTAGGCGACATATTTGGTACAGCTTGTTGGAATGCAATGTAATCAAGATTGCCGACCTGTGTATAAATTAATACCAACGCGGTTAAAATTGCCATTGCGCCACTCATAGCGTAAATTAGATAACGAAATGCAGCATCAGCCGACGCACTACCGCGTGCGGTCATAATTAAGAAACTCGCCCAACTGACCAATTCCCAACCAATAAATAAACTACCGAAATCACCACTAGATAATAATAAAATCATCGCTGCAACATTAGCTGCAAGCGCGGTATGGTGTAGACGCAAATTGTTGAGTTGTGCTCCCCATTCCCCTGCGCTATACCATGAAGTGAACAAGGCTGCTCCAACAGTAATGACCGCGAAAAACCAACCTAGTCCCGTCATAGCCCAAGTCACTTCTGTCCCCACGATTGTAAAGCTAAAACTACTTTGCGCCGAATCAACAACGCTACTTGTCAACATAGTCAATAAAATCAATTGCAAAGCATAACCGCCTACGCCAGCCCAACCAGAAAATGGTTTGTTGCCAGCCCAGTACATAAAACCAATATTGGCAAAAGAGAGTAATAAAAGTATGTCGAGTAGGTTCATATTAATTTCCACATTTATGACGCATTAATTTTGCAGCGTAGCATAACACAAGTTTTTTGAATTATGATGACAATGTTATTAGCAATTCTTGGCTTAAATTTGGGCTAGACTCAAGTAAAACTGATCTGGAATCTAAAAAGTAATTTTTGTTAAAGATAAATTTAATTATTTAATGTAAAGCAACGGTAAAAGCTATGCAAGATTATTATTCTTCCGTTTCAAAGAGAGGCGGAACGGTATCTTCTTTAATTAGCATGTCCAATTTATTAATAGCTTCTTGTGGACAGTTTTGCCTGATAAAAATCCGTTCTGATTCAGTAATATCATCACCACTCGGCGCTGCCAACTCTATAATATCGTAACATTCCTCTTTTAATTGTGCTTTGTGTTGCTTTTCCAAACGCTCATAACGCTTAATTAAATCTGCTAATATTTCATCATCTGGATCAATCGCTTTTACCCTGTCGATATTAGTCTTAGCCCGTTCCAATGAACGATCTAAAAAACCTTTACCATTTTCTGCACTTGTCAAAGCACGCATTGCCCACTGAGTATATTTTGCTTTAATCTGACGAATAGCACGACGTGCTCCATAGTTTTGTGGGTCAAGCTCCAACACCCGCCGATAACACTCAATTGCTCTAATATTAGAATTATTAATATTAATATTAATGAAAGAACGACTTTTTAAAACTGTACACCATTTTAAAATTTCACTAATATCTGTCATGCCGTAAATATCAATTCCTTCGCTATCAATCGCGCCTATATTGGTCGCATCACCATTAGCCATACCAGCGTTAGCCATACCACCATTAGCCATACCGTCGCTAACCACACCAATCGTACCGTCATAAACCTCGTTTACTGCTACTTTTTGCTCATTAATTATCGTTTCAGGAATTTTACCGATTGCAAGTGCTTCGTTTAATTTTTGTTTTAAACGAGTAAACAACTCAGCATCCAAATTGCCTATCTTAACTAAGTTAGAGCCTAAATCTTCATCTTCTGAATAATCAATTTCTTCATAACGTTCCGTAAATTCTATAATCCTAAATTCAAGTTTTTGAATACATGTTTTAAATTCAGCTAAATTTTGTTGTTGCCATAATTTCTCACAATGTTTAACATTTTTCTCATAAGTGTATTGATAGTGCGGTATCATACGCTTATAGTCTTTCAGTTGTGGTGTCACCAATAAAACTAATAGAAATGCCAATAAAGCACCAGTTAATGGTAAACTGATAAGTAATAAAGCTTGTTGAAACATTTCCCATGTCATTAAACCATCCTTAACATAGATGGCTTCGTTGGTTTCATGATCTTGTGCTGTAGGTTGTGTCGCCATAATTGAATCTTAAAGGTTATTAAATTATTTTTGAGGAGTATAAATATATGCTTTATAGAGTAATATTGCTTTGTATGACATTATGTTATTGTAACATTGCACTCACTGCTGACAGTTTAGAACAAACAGAACTATCTGCAAAAGAATTAGCAACGCAACTTGTTGATGATACACCGACTGTTGCAGACTTGGAATATCCAGATTGGTTTGAAGTTAGTTTTTTAAATCTGCCTGAAGATATACAAGAAGCAAAACAACAAGCTAAATTAGGCGTTATTGTTTATTTTGGTCAACAGCATTGTCCCTACTGCGAATACTTATTAAAAATAAATTGGAGTGAAAAAAAAGATATTGTTGAATATACAAAACGATATTTTAATGTAATTTCAATTGATATTTGGGGGCAACTACCCGTTGTCATGCCGGATGGTACAGAAACAACAGAGCGTCATTATTCAGAAATAGAAGACACACGTTTCACGCCGACATTGTTATTTTATAACGTAAACGGTAAGGAAATTTTTCGCTTGCGCGGCTACTATCCACCTTATAAATTCCGAGCGGCGCTTGATTATGTCATTGGTGGTTACTACGCACGTCAAAACTTTTCTGCTTATTTAGAAACAGTTGAACCACCAGAACGATTTGATTTAGAAGGATTAAATTCTAATCCAATATTCGCAAATCCACCTTATTTATTAAAAAGAACACATTTATCTAGTGAACAACCTCTTTTAATATTATTTGAACAAGGTTTGTGTCATGCTTGTGACGTGTTACACGCTAATCATCTGACTCAAACAAAAATTTTAAATAAACTTACGCAGATGGAAGTCGTACAATTAGACATTTGGGGCAATACGCCTTTACAAACGCCAGACGGCAAGAAGCTTACAGCAAGAGAGTGGGCAAAGAATTTAAACATCTTTTATACTCCTAGTTTTGTGTTTTTTGACCAAATGGGGCAAGAAATTATCCGTTTAGACTCTATTACGGGTCTCAGTCGCTTGCATAGCGTTTTACAATATGTGCTAAGCGCGGACTATAAACTGTACCCCAACTATCAGCAATGGCAAGCAAAACAGCAATAACTTTTCTTGATTAACAAAATAACTCTAGTAGGATATTCGTGCTATGTTTGTAGTATAACTTTTGCAGTGTAACTTATGCGTATTAATACAAAATATATGGGGATTTTTTATGCACATTAGATTGATTGCGTTTCTGGCACTGTTTATTACTTATCCTATTTATGCAAATACTTATGGTCCAATCAAAGCAGGGGACATGCTGTGGCATATTGCGGCGAAAGTGAACAACAGCAACAAAGTCAATCGTTATCAAGTTATGTATGCCTTGTTAAAAGCAAATTCTCATGCTTTTGCGGTAACTTGCAATGTTAATTCCTTAAAAGTAGGGGAGATTTTAAATATTCCGACACTTGAGGAAATTGCAACCATATCGGCACAACAAGCAATTGAATCAATCAACGCTCAATCAATGGCTTGGAAACAGCGTCGCAGTACACCAATTATTTGTCAACCTGAAGTCACGCCACAAGAAGTATCGCAAGTAGAAAAATTAAATATTATTCCAACTTTACGAACGTTAGTAGAATCAGATAAAAAGTTAAATCCGATAGAGATAAAAGATGAAAAAGATGATCAAAGTGAAAAACTCAATCCACCGGGATTAGATGAGAAATTAAACAACAGAAATCATGATAAAACAGAATTATCGCTAATAACCCAGACTGCACCATCAATAAAAACCTCAACTCCCGAACCAATTACAACAGATAGTTTATCCATAGTAGAATTGTCAAAAGAATTTATCAAAAACAACTCAAATTTATTATTAATTATTGTTGGAATATTGGCAGTATTCGTTCTAATATTAATACTCATGCTGATTTTTTTATTATACAGGTTGACCAGTAAGAAAACTGTTACCGGAGAAAGTCCGCATCACACTGTTTTTAGTCGCGTTTATGAGCAACCAAACTCGCAGCAATACGCTACTACGCAGTCAAATGAAGACATGAAAGATAAACTTGCGATTATTCGTACTTGTCTAGCGGAAGATGAAGAGGCTGTGCAGGTATTATTGAAAGAGGTGCTGGAAAAAGGTACGCATGAACAACAACAAGAAGCTAGACAACTCATTGAAATTAATCGTAAAATACACCAGCTTGAGCAACATCAACAAGATGACTTACAACAGGTTATGAACATGAGTCAATATTTGCCACAAAATCAGTTTAGCGCAGAAAATAAGCAACAAGTTTTTGTATTAATTGATAAAATTTTTGAGCTACTCGACCATGAGTTACAGGCAAATGGAAAATTGATTGAAGCTTATAGTAAGCGTCATCAAACAGACTTTTTTAATGGTCGCCCAGAAAAAATTTTAGTAGAAAAATCCGCAGAACAGACTGCACATCACTCACATTCGACAGAGAAAGCAACACGCTATCTTTAATTTTTTGAGAGAAAGTTAATGGAACAAGTTACTGTAGAGCGTAATCCTTCTTTTGCCAAATTAGAACAAATGGCTGTTTATGATTGGGGGATTAAAAAACAAAAAATTGCAGAATATAATTGGAGATATGACCAGAGAACAACTTATTATTTGCTTGAAGGTGAGGCGACTATTGAAGTCGAAAATCAAGGCTTGCTTAGTGTGGTAGCGGGAGATTTGGTCAGTTTTCCCGCCGGTACTGTGTGCCATTGGCGTGTTACACAGGATATTGAAAAACATGTTAAATATGAGTAATTTCTATTATGAATATGCAACTATTTGCACAAGCTGGTAAAAATATCTGTATTCAAAAACCTTGCTTGATTGATTATCCACAAAATTTGTATTTGAGCAATAACATCCATATTGGGCGCAATACTGAAATTCAGGCGGCTGGGGGCGTACATATTGGGAATAATGTGGTAATTGCCTATCAATGCGTGTTGTGGAGCCTAGATCACCGTTACGAGGGTGAATTATTGCCTTATGACTATGCGCGGATTCGTAAGCCGATTTATATTGAAGACAATGTGTGGATTGGACGTAATGTCATTATTCGCGGTGGTGTAACGATTGGTGAAGGTGCTGTTGTGGCAATGGGTAGCGTGGTTACGCGCGATGTGCCAGCTTTAGCGGTTGTTGGGGGTAATCCCGCAAAAATATTAAAGTACAGAAATAAAAAAAGTTATCAACAACATAAAGCACAACAACATAGTCTGTGGACCGAAGACGGACAATGTGGCGCGTGTGATGGTAGAAAATTTTATTTTATTGAACCGCCCTCTCCTAGTATCTATCAAAAAATTCAGCGATTTTTGAAAAGATTTATCCAGTAGCGTGTAAGATTCCGCCGCTTGTGGGAAAGATGTCAAAAAATATCCGAACTTCGGAAAATTGTCCTAACACCTTGTTTTTGACGTTGAAATACACTATTAATTTGCGCAAAACCGTCACCAATTGTCGCTTTACCAATGAAACTAAAATATTCACTTTTTACTGATAATAATTTTGCTTCTATATCTATACCAATAAACGCTTCATGCTGTAAAAAAATTCCTAATGAATCAAATGGTTGTTGCTCTCGTTGCTCGATAATCGCTTGTATCATACTCGGTTTTAATTTTTCATGTAAACTTAATAAAAGCTCTAGCGGGGCTGAATTAATATTAATACGTGTTTTTGTTGGTAATGTACAGATATAAGGTGCTAATTTATCGTATATTTTTTCATCAATTTCCAACAATAAACGTAATTCACTGCGATGAATAAATAATTGATTTGCGGTGCGATATGTTACATAGGCATTATCTTCTGCACCGTTGGGTAAAGTAACTTGTTTATTTTTATCTATCCAATCAATGATTTGATCGGATATTGACGGCGATATATCGAGTAGTTTGAGTAGGCGTTCAAAATAAAGTTTGTGTATTTCGCTGGTTTCATCATCAGTTTGAACCAAATTATTTAAATTAAAACAATGGTTTAAATCATATAATTGCCCCTGTACCGTACCACCTAAAACGGGTAATGGCGGTAATTGCATTGCCCACATTTCATCTAAACTGTCCTTGTTGGTTTTGTGCATATCTTGCGACAAAATTTGCTGTGCCCACTGTTCAGCACCCAATAGGTATAAGTAGGCTTGATCATGATTAATTAGATTACTAGTGCGGCGAATATCTAACTGTTGACGTGAAGTCATTGTAACGGCTGTCACTGTGGCGAGGGCAACAATGAGCAACGCTGTAATAAGTGCAACACCTGTTTGTTTGCTCATAAATTGAATCATCTATTTTTTATAATCGCTTTCAACCTATTGGCTAACTTAAACGTAAAGCTGGATGAATAATTTTACCATTCTCTACATTAACGCCTTTAATTAAAAGTGGATTATCACGCCAATTATCTTGTGCTAATGCTTTAACGTAAGGTAATATTACCGCCGAAAGTGCTTGTGATGCGGTACACGGTACAGCACCGGGTATGTTAGTGACAGCAAAGTGAATCACATCATGATAAACGTAAGTTGGTACGGCATAAGTTGTAGGCTTTGTCGTTTCGACGCAGCCACCTTGATCAATTGAAATATCAATAATAACACTACCTTTAGGCATTGTTTCAACCATCGCTTTATCCACAACATGCGGCGCACGCTGTCCAACTAGTAATACTGCACCAATTAGTAGGTCTGTTTTAGGTAATACTTCTCTAATGGATTCTTGATAAGCATACAAAGCGGTAATATTTTTAGCACGACACTGCATATCTTGCAAACGTTCCCAGCGCGTATCAAAAACAGTCACATTAGCCCCCATTGCTGATGCCATTAATGCAGCTTGACTTCCCGCAACACCTGCACCAATTACGACTACGTTACCGCGTACTCCCGCACCGATACCACCCATTAAAATACCACGACTACCTTGTGGTTGCATTAATAAAGTCGCACCAACTTGGGTTGCCAAACGTCCTGCTATCATACTCATTGGTTTTAAAAGTGGTAATTCACCATTTTGCTCGATTGTTTCAAAACCAATTGCGGTGAGACCAATTTGTAATAATGCTTGCATGAGATCAGGCTCGGCTGCTAAGTGTAAAAAACAGAACAACAAGTGATCAGCACGTAAAAATTCCCATTCAGAACCAAGTGGCTCTTTTACTTTTAAAATTAATTGCGCCGCTTCATAAACAACTCGCGCAGATGGCATCACATGTACACCAACTGCTTGATAATCTGCATTAGTATACCCACTAAGAATACCAGCATCTGTTTCAATAAAGACTTCGTGTCCATTTGCTACTAAGTCAGCACAAGCAGCAGGGATAAGTGCAACACGACCCTCAAGCGTTTTTATTTCGCGTGGGATACCAATACGCATAACGATCTCCTTTATCCAATACAAACTAGTGTAATATACTATAATATCTCTTATTTTGATTTTGTTTTTAATAATTGCGGAGTAATAATTTCATGAATGGTGCAAAACATTGTCGGTTATTGATTCTTGGTTCAGGGCCTGCGGGTTATACTGCGGCTGTGTATGCGGCGCGCGCAAATTTAAATCCGGTATTAATTACTGGAATGCAGCAAGGTGGTCAATTGACGACAACAACAGAGGTGGATAATTGGCCTGGTGCGAATGATGGAATACAAGGACCTGAATTGATGGAAAATATGCGTAAACATGCAGAGCGTTTTAAAACAGAAATGATTTTTGATCATATCAACAAAGTGGATTTACAAAATAAACCTTACACGCTTTATGGCGACGGTAATAAACAATATACCTGCGATGCGTTAATTATTGCAACCGGTGCGTCTGCGATGTACTTAGGCTTGGATTCGGAGGAGGCATTTAAAGGCAAAGGTGTTTCTGCTTGCGCAACTTGTGATGGTTTCTTCTATCGTAATCAAAAAGTAGCCGTTATTGGTGGAGGGAATACAGCGGTGGAAGAGGCTTTATATTTGGCGAATATTGCATCACATGTGACTTTGGTACATCGCCGTGATGCGTTGCGTTCTGAAAAGATTTTGCAAGATCAATTATTCGAGAAAGAAAAAGAGGGTAAAGTCAGCATCTTATGGAATAGTGTATTAGATGAAGTCTTGGGTGATAACACGGGTGTAACGGGTATGCGTGTGAAAAATGTCAAAGATGGTCGTACACAAGATATTGATTTGATGGGTGTATTTGTGGCAATTGGACATAAACCGAATACAGATATTTTTGAGGGTCAATTGGAAATGAATAACGGCTACATTAAAGTTAAATCTGGTATTAATGGCAATGCGACTGCAACGAGTGTTGAAGGTGTTTTTGCAGCGGGCGACGTATCTGATCATATTTATCGCCAAGCCGTAACTTCTGCGGGTACTGGATGTATGGCAGCATTGGATGCCGAGAGATATTTAGATAATTTGGCGGCGTGATATTGCGAAAGATGCTCACAAAACGCTTACTGAAAATCAGTCGAATTCATCATAAAACGCAATAGTGCTTAGTCGTCCACATAAATAATACCATTAAAATGAGTCATATTCTTGCTGTTGGCATTGCGACCTTAGATATTATCAATATTGTTGATGAGTACCCAAAAGAAGACACGGAAATGCGAGCCACTGAGCAACGAGTCTGTCGCGGTGGTAATGCAACCAACACTTTAGTGGTATTAAGTCAACTGCAACATCAATGTACATGGGCGGGTGTTTGGGTGGACGAGCCGGATGGACGTATTATGTTAAAAGATTTACAGCGATATAATATTGATACGCACTACTGCCATGTTGAAAAGCAAGGTAAAGTACCGACTTCTTACATTATGATTAGTCAGCAAACAGGTTCACGTACCATTGTGCATTACCGCAATATTCCTGAATTCAGTTTTGAGCAATTTAAAAAAATTGATTTGACTCGATTAGACTGGTTGCATTTTGAAGGGCGTAACGTCATTGAAACTCACAAAATGTTGCGCTGGGCAAAACAACATCAACCAGACTTGCCCATTTCTTTGGAAATAGAAAAACCACGCTTAGGTATTGAGCGTTTATTTCAATATGCTGACGTATTATTGTGTTCGCAAAATTTTGCCCATCACCACTCATATTATGATGCTAATGAGTTTTTACGTGATTTACGTCAACAAGTTCCTGATACGGATTTAATCTGTACTTGGGGACATTTGGGTGCGTATGCGTTTGATAAAAAAGGTAAAATTTTATACAGCCCTGCTTATCCACCACCACAAGTTATTGATACTTTGGGAGCAGGTGACACTTTTAATGCAAGTTTGATTGATAGCTTTTGTAGTCAACAAGACTTATCTGTCGCTTTGCATGAAGCGTGTTGGTTAGCGGGTAAAAAATGCGGGCAGATGGGATTGGAAAAATTATCACGCGCCAAGTCTTGAAGCTCGTTACTCCAAGAAATGGCTTGTAGAGAGGTTAGGCTGTGGCGTTTTCTTCAAGTAAACGTTTGTAAATTCTGTCTTTTAGGAAAGCACGTTTTTTCTTTAGGTCTTCTGTGTAAGAATCAGACACAGCTTCGATGTTCTGCTCAATTTTCAAAATTTCATCGTCTAAACTGTGATATTCGATATACATTAATTTGAAATCAGAATCATCTTCACACAATTTCTTAATGACATCCTTGTACTCAGGAAATTCTTTTGGAATATCATGATGTTCGCCGAACATAACATGCCTCCTTGTCGCTAAAGTTAGT
Organism: uncultured Thiotrichaceae bacterium; assembly: GCA_964388965.1. Taxonomy (GTDB): domain Bacteria; phylum Pseudomonadota; class Gammaproteobacteria; order Beggiatoales; family Beggiatoaceae; genus Albibeggiatoa. The sequence continues at coordinate 15,476 of CAYMCP010000031.1, forward strand.
TATTGAGATACGCTCAAACTTTGAATATAGAACCGATTTGACATCTTTAAAACTGAGGAGAAAATCATTCCTGTTTTCAGATTAAAAATATCGTTAAGCGTTTGCAAAAATACAAACGTTATTCACGTCATCAACGTAACGGCTTGATAAATCAAGTCTTAAATGACTCTTCCGTGCGTTTAAAGTCTCGCTGGTTCTTGCCGCGACTATAACAACTTAGGCGTTACGCAGTTCAAATAAAAATTTTAATCTATTCAAAGCGTTATACTTTTGTGCTAATTTAAAATAGCTTAATAGAATCAATTGATTCACATTTTAACTGCGTAACTTCTAATCATGACAAATTTAACACCATTTTAGATTTCAAATGGGGTCTATATCTCAAAATGTAATGAGCGATATTCAGCCTTTGAGATTTTTGCAAAAAATTATTTTATTGCACCTTCGTCTACTGTTTTGCATTCAGTGCCCGGTTTTTCACAATCAATTTGCTCAGAGCCAGACATGGGTGCAACTTCCTTATTGGGGTTGGCATCATCGTCTAGTAGATCACTACGTTTGCAACCTGTTGTTGTTAAAACAGCAAACAGAGCAATGACAGTAAGGTAACGCAGATTGGTTTTATTCATAAAAAAACTCTATTCTAAAGAAAGCCAACAAATTCCACCTGTTTCAGTGTAAAGGAATTTAGCATGATAACCAAGTAATTTTTGTCTAATGCCGCCAACGTATGTGATGATGAGCTTCATAAGTAACTATTAGTGTTATCGTATAGAACCGATTTGAAATCTTAGCAAATTTGTATCATCAACTGGATTTTCTCCTAAGCTAAAAATAGGATCATCAGCAATTGATTGTTGTGGTTTTTGATTGAAATTAGATAACCACTCTGTGGTCAGCTTTTCTAAACTCAGCCCTTTTTGTTGAGCAATTTGATATAGGTTATTGTAGACAGATTCAGGTAAATTGAGGGTAACGGGTTTATTCACGCTTTTGCATCCTGATTAAGATTTAAGATTTAAGATTTAAGATTTGTGAAGCAACTATAGTGTTGTTAGTTACTTGAATCAAGATAATTGGCAGAATTGATTGAAGTAAGGGATTATTTCGTGCGGGTAAAAAGTTGAAGTGCCACTTGCGCACTTGAAGCTGCGCTTCCTGGACAGACACTACTAAACTGAGTTTGGTAGTGAGCTTATAGAACCGATTTGAAATCTTAGCAAATATATTAAAAAAATCTAGGCGTTAGGCAGTTTTCTCGTCCCAATGGTCTCCGTTGGAATGCAGTATGGACGCTCTGCGTCCTGATTTATTGTGAGTTGCAAATATAGCGTAAAATTTTCGTGTGAACTGTGTAACTTCTAAAATCAAAAAAAACCTCATTCATCGAAACAAATGAGGCTTTTTTTATCAGCTATAAGAGCAGATTACATCATACCCATACCGCCCATACCGCCCATGCCGCCCATACCGCCCATATCGGACACACCAGCAGAATCGTCTTTAGGTACTTCTGCAATCATGGCTTCGGTCGTGATCATCAAACCTGCGATAGATGCCGCGTTTTGTAATGCAGAACGTGTTACTTTCGTTGGGTCTAAAATACCCATTTCAATCATATCACCGAATTCGTCAGTAGCGGCATTGTAACCAAAGTTACCTTCACCTTCGTTCACTCTATTTAATATTACGGAAGCTTCTTGACCCGCATTAGATACGATTTGACGTAAAGGCTCTTCCATCGCACGACGGGCAATGCTAATACCCATATCTTGGTCAGGATTACCACCTTTCAAATCAACTATTGCAGACAATGCACGTACTAAGGCAACACCACCACCGGGTACAACACCTTCTTCGACTGCTGCACGAGTTGCGTGTAACGCATCTTCAACACGCGCTTTTTTCTCTTTCATTTCAACTTCAGTCGCAGCACCGACTTTAATAACCGCAACACCACCTGCTAATTTTGCTACACGCTCTTGTAATTTTTCACGATCATAATCAGAAGTTGCATCAATGACTTGTTGACGGATTTGCTCAACACGATCTTTAATATCTTGCTCTCTACCTGCACCGTCGATAATTGTTGTGTTTTCCTTAGTGATATTGACTTTCTTAGCTGTACCTAAATCATCAACAGTTGCACCTTCCAAGCTCAAGCCCACTTCTTCAGAAACCACAGTTGCACCAGTTAAAACAGCAATATCTTGTAACATCGCTTTGCGACGATCACCAAAACCCGGTGCTTTTACTGCCGCAACTTTCACAATGCCACGAATATTGTTGACAACCAAAGTCGCTAATGCTTCACCTTCCACGTCTTCCGCGACGATTAACAAAGGACGACCTTGTTTTGCAACGCCTTCTAAAACAGGTAATAATTCACGGATGTTAGAAATTTTCTTGTCATGCAACAAGATCATAGGATTTTCTAATTCCACAGCCATCGTTTGTTGATCGTTGATGAAGTAAGGCGATAAATAACCGCGATCAAACTGCATACCCTCAACAACATCTAGTTCATTTTCTAAACCAGAACCTTCTTCAACCGTGATAACACCTTCTTTACCTACTTTACCCATTGCATCCGCGATAATACGACCAACATCATCATCTGAATTAGCTGAAATTGTACCTACTTGCGCAATTGCTTTATCATCGGTGCAAGGTTTAGATAAGTCTTTCAAAGCATTAACTGCACTTGTAACCGCCTTATCAATACCGCGTTTTAAATCCATTGGATTCATACCGGCTGCAACCGCCTTCATGCCTTCGCGTAAAATAGCTTGTGCCAACACAGTCGCAGTCGTCGTACCATCACCCGCGATGTCAGAGGTTTTAGACGCAACTTCTTTTACCATCTGTGCGCCCATATTTTCAAATTTGTTTTCTAATTCAATTTCTTTCGCTACAGATACACCATCTTTGGTAATCGTCGGCGCACCGAAAGATTTTTCTAATACAACATTGCGACCTTTAGGTCCTAAGGTGACTTTAACCGCATTGGCTAAAACATTTACACCATAAATCATTTGATGACGTGCATCATCTCCAAAACGAACTTCTTTAGCTGCCATGATTAATTTACCTCAAAAAATTGAATGCTTTAAAAAATGTCTTTCGCTTAACCTTCGATGATAGCCATGATGTCTTCTTCGCGCATCACAAGCAATTCTTCACCGTCAACTTTAACCTCAGTACCAGCGTATTTGCCGAATAACACCTTGTCACCTGCTTTGACTGCTAAGGCACGTTTTTCACCATTTTCTAATATTTTACCGTCGCCGATAGAAACAATTTCCCCACGACTTGGTTTCTCAGCAGCAGAATCTGGAATAATAATCCCACCTGCGGAAGTGCGTTCTTCTTCCATACGTTTCACAATGACGCGATCGTGCAATGGTTTGAGTTGCATTAGTATAACTCCTAATATTGTGTTGTTATTGTGTTGTTAGCACTCACTGCTATCGGTTGCTAATAATAAGGGTTAGATATGAGAAGTTCAATAGGTAGGAATATATTTTTTTGTTGATTTTTGTTTAATTGATAGCATTGCGTGGCAAATTCAAATTTGCGCAGATGATATTTTTTGTCTAAATCGCTATTTCAAATCAGAAATTACATTTAATCCGTATAAAATCAAGATATGCTTTAAATAGTGGTAGCAGTAAATCGAAATCTCGCCTTAATAGCAAAATTAATGTTTTCAGAGCAAAACGTAATAACATCACGATTGGCAGCCGTAAGGGATAAAAACGCGCCGTGTATTTTAAAGTGCTCAAATTCTCATAATAATTAGCACGTTGTAGTTTAATACGAATATTTTGCTTAACGTGACCAATACTAGCACTACCTTGATGATAAATAAAACTTTCTCGACACCAAGCAATTTGGTAGCCTGCTCGTTTTAAACGCTGGCAATAATCTAATTCTTCATAAAATAAAAAATATTCTTCGTTTAATAAACCCACTTGCTCAACGACAGAAATCGGTAAGAAAAGTGCCGCGCCGTAAATATAATCTAATTTTGGAGTAGGCAAAGTATGGATATGTTGGCGAGATTGACCTGCATACACATTTTTAAATACCGTTATCCAAGGATAATAGCGACATCCACCCGCACACTGTATAACATTTGCCTGCTCAATTTCTAAAATGGTACTGCCGATTAATCCTATTTTTTCTTGTTGCGCACATTGCACAAGCTTATCTAACGCATCAGTTTCAACTTGAGTATCATTATTCAATAACCAAATATAATTAAAATATTGCTGCATTAAAGCGTAGCGTATGCCAATATTCATACCACCTGCAAAACCTAAATTTTCGCCCGTTTGAATCAAAATACAATCTAATTGCGTTGCTTGTGAAAAAATTGGTTTTAGATAAATTTTATATTGTTTATCGCTATAGTGTTGTTTTATCCAATTTGAAATTTCTATAAAAGATTGATTTTCAGAAAAATTATCACAAATAATCAAAGTAATCACATGGTTTTTTTTCAATTGTCGTAACGAATTCAGGCAATTTAAAGTAACTTGCCATGTTTGCCAATTTAACACTACAATTGCAACTCGATTCATAATATTGCTTCTATCCAATTAACACGCTGCTGTAATGCTGTAACACGACGCGGAATAACGGATACTGGAACTTGTAAACGCTCGTCATGACATAAGCCTAAAATCATGGTATTTAAATGCTCAAGATAGGCTTTATTGAGTGCAGCTTTTCCTGCTTCATGAATCAATGGAATCGCAGGTTGCAAAATAAATAAGTGCTGAAAAGTATCATTACTGAGTGTAAAACATTGATTTATATAATTTTCTAATTTTTCAAATGCGACATCAGTTTGACCTTGAATATCCGCCAAAGTATAAGCTATAAAATCAATTGGGGTTCTGTCTGTTATAAAATGCGTCTGCTGTTGCCAAACGGTTTCAGCCGCTTGAATGATTTTATTTTGAATCCATAGACGAGTGTTAAAATCCATTGATATTGCGGGGTCTAAGCCGTGTTGCTGAAAAACTGTACTTGTCGTCGTTTGAACGAAGTGAAGCTTGAGTTGAATCGCAACATTACGTGCTAAAGTTGTTTTACCAGTTCGATGAGCACCACAAATTCCTATTCTGAGCATAATAAAAGTGTTTTTATAGTAATTCGCAGTGGAAAATACAACATTTACGGATTAATTTCAAATTTTAAGCGATTTTTATAGTTTGAATTTATCATTTCTAATTCAATTTCTAATTCGTATTCCCTATTTTTATTGAATATGGTATATCATAATGCTCAAGAGATGGATTATAACGAATAAATGTAATGTCTAATTTGTCCCATTTACCCAATAGTTTTCCGGGCTATGAACATATAAAGCGTTATTGGGACCGGCATCATCATGGCTTTATAGCAAAGGTGTTGCCGGGAGAGTATTATGTGACCAATCAAGAAGAGATACTCATGACAGTAGTTGGTTCATGCGTGTCGGCTTGCATTCGTGATAGTGTTGCTGGCATTGGTGGTATGAACCACTTTATGTTGCCGACGACTTGTTTGGAAGATCGATGGGATAAAACCCAAGTGAGTACCGCAACACGTTATGGCACATACGCAATGGAGCACATGATTAATGAAATTTTAAAATATGGTGGGAAACGACGCAATTTAGAACTCAAATTATTTGGCGGTGGTAAGATTATGTCTAATATTGCTAATATAGGGCAACAAAATATTGATTTTATTAAAAGTTATGTAAAAACAGAAAATTTAACCTTATTAGCAGAAGATTTAGGGGGTATTTATCCACGTAAAATACTCTTTTATCCTAAAACAGGTCGGGTACGTGTAAAAAAATTGCGTTCTATGGAGCAAATTGTGGTACAACGCGAAAAATTATATCAGCGCGATTTAGAAAAACGACCTATAGATGGCGAAATTGATTTATTTTGAGGAATGAAATGTGGCAAAAACGAAGGTAATGGTCGTTGATGATTCAGCGTTAATCCGCCAGATGTTAACCAAAATTATCAATGCACAACCCGATATGGAAGTTGTTGCAACGGCTGGCGACCCTTATATTGCACGCGAGAAAATTAAAAAATTTAATCCAGATGTATTGACATTGGATGTTGAAATGCCGCGTATGGATGGATTAGCTTTTTTACGGAATGTCATGCGTTTACGTCCGATGCCAGTTATTATGATTTCAGCGTTGACGCAAAAAGGTGCTGATACGACTTTGCAAGCATTAGAATATGGTGCGCTTGATTTTGTATGTAAACCACAACTCGATATTTCACAAACTTTCGAGAGCTATAGCGAGGAGATTGTAAGTAAACTACGCATGGCAGCTAGCAGCCGAGTTAAGCCACTCATTAAGTCTAAGCTCATACCCATAGCTTCTAGCACGGTAATTCATGTGCCGCCGAAATATTCTGTTGATGCAATTATTAGTAATGATATACCACATAAAGTAAAATTTTTAAAAACAACAGATAAAATTATTGCAATTGGTGCATCGACTGGCGGCACGGAAGCAATTAAATTGCTATTAATGAATATGCCAGCAAATTCACCGGGTATTGTAATCAGCCAACATATTCCCGCAACATTTAGTACCTCATTCGCTAAGCGGATGGATCAGCTTTCTCCAATGACTGTTTACGAAGCAGAAGACGGTAAAGCAATTTTACCCGGACATGTTTACATAGCACCCGGTAATTTTCACCTGCTCGTTGAGCGTGACGGCGCACGGTATATCTGTCGCTTAAACGAAGGTACACCAGTTAATCGGCATCGTCCGTCAGTTGATGTACTATTCCGCTCCGTAGCGCAAAATGTTGGACCAAACAGCGTTGGGGTCATCTTAACTGGCATGGGAGACGACGGCGCGAAAGGTTTGAAAGAAATGCGCGAAGTTGGCGCGTTTACTATTGCTCAAGATGAACATACTAGCGTCGTGTGGGGAATGCCGGGCGAAGCTGTAAAAAGAGGTGGGGTAGATAAAATTTTAGCTTTACACGAGATTCCATTGCAATTAATAAAATTATTCAATAATCACTCGAATTAAAATAATGTGAGTTCGATTTAATAAAAGATTTATCCTATAAAATTAAATAGTTACCTCTTTTGAGTCAAAAATAGCATGATGTGGATACACTGATTCTAAAGGCTTAAAAATTACGTCGAACTCAGCACAATTAGATTATTACGATAACGCATGTTTTTTCAGTAAACGGTAAGTATTTCTTTCACTTACTCCCAGAGCTTCGGCAACTTTTAAGCGATGTCCGGAATATTTACTAAGCAATACTTTTAAATAATCACGTTCGATTTCTTCTAGCGTAGGCTCGTGGTCAAAATTAAGTTGGAATCCGGTCGTTCGATGATTACGAATATTGGAAAACGTTAAATGTTCCGGACGAATGTCAGGCTTATCACCAGATAAAATAATGGCGCGTTCCACTACATTTTTTAATTCTCGCACATTACCAGGCCAATGGTAAGCAATTAATTCTTTCATTGCAGTATGCGTAAATTTTTTATTGATCCGCCGTGAAAAACTATGATTATGTAAAAAGTGGTCAACTAATTCAGGAATATCATCACGACGCTCACGCAATGCAGGTATCGTAATGACAAACGCGCTAAGTCTATAATACAAATCTAAACGAAATGTACCCTCTTCGCTCATTTTTTCTAAATTGCAATTTGTTGCTGCCACAATTCGTACATTGGAGCTTAAATCTTTTGTACCACCTAAGCGTCTGAAATGTCCAGTTTCCAATACACGTAATAATTTAGCTTGGATTGACGGCTCAATTTCACCAATTTCATCTAAAAATAGCGTACCACCGTCAGCGGCTTCAATTAAACCTTTTTTCTGTCTATCCGCACCTGTAAATGAACCTTTTTCATGTCCAAATAATTCAGATTCAAATAATTTTTCTTGTAATGAACAGCAATCTAAAGCGATATAATTACGCTGTGCGCGCTCACTTTGCTTATGAATTTCAGCCGCAACCAATTCTTTACCTGAACCACTTTCACCTTGCACCAACACACTCATACTGGTCGGCGCAACAGCGCGAATAAGCTCATGGACTTTCTCAATTGCGCTACTTTGACCAACAATGACTTTACTGCTATGTTTTTTCTGTACTTGTGATTTGCAGAATTGATAATCTTGTTTCATCGCTTGAGTTTCAAGCACACGCCCAATCGTTACTTCTAACTCATCTAAGTTGATTGGTTTGACTAGATATTCTGCGGCACCTGCTTTCATTGCTGATACAGCTTCGCGTATTGAACCGTAGGCTGTTAAGAAAACAACAGGTGGTAAATTGTTTTTTTCTAACAATTCCATACCAGTACCGTCGGGCAAATGTGCATCTAATAATAATAAAGCGACTTCTTTTTGTGTTAAATGTTGTCGCGCTTTGTTCAACGTACCAACACCTTCTGCTTCATAGCCTATTTTTTGTAAATTTGCGACAAGCAGGTGGTTTAATAATAAATCATC
>CAYMCP010000031.1:24099-36836 GCA_964388965.1 uncultured Thiotrichaceae bacterium
AAATCTACTTTTAAACCTAATTTATTAATCAAACGCATATTAAGAACGAGCCGTCCTTCTTTGTTGTGAGTAACGGGAATATTGCTGGGTTTTTCACCATCTAAAATACGCAAAGCTGTTTCTACAGCCCAATTTGCATGTTCACTACGGACTTGCACCATACCGAATACTGAAAAAGGCATTCTTGAATAATTTGTTGTACCGATTGGAATTTGAATATGTTGCTCTACAAATTGAATTGCATCTTGCAAATCCCAACCTTTTAAACCATCTGCATTGTACATTACTAACATATCTACTTCTTGTTGTAATTTTAAATAACTATCTTTCCAATCAGAATAATTGGTATGAAAATAAACTTTGTCGAAAGAGCGATTAAGTATTTTTTCAAAGTAATAAAACGTTTTACGTTCAGAAATGCCATCAAAACTCAAAAACCCAATTCGATTACCTGTTGCGTATTGAGATAACTGTTTGATAACAGGAGCAATAATGTGCTGTTCTACCATGCCTGTAATATTTGGATATTGCGGTATATTACTATCTTCCTTAGTAAAACCATACGCGGAGGCATCCCAATTGACACCATAAAAAACAACAGGTATATCGCTTCTAATGTAATAGGGCATGATGACATATTTTGACGCATCGTCATCTGCTGCGATAATGACATTTGGCGCGAAATTATCAATTGCAGCCTTTGCTTTCAAAGCGGATGCTTTTTTTTCTGCAATCGTTGCTCGCCGTTTCGTATCCATGTAAAAAATTTCTAGCTCCACTCCTGTCTCTGCTAATCTTTGCTCGATGTGGTGGGTGATGTCTTGCGTCCAGATATACTCAGGATGGTAGGAATGCAATAACATGATTTTGTATCCGGCGTACTGTGCAGCGGCTAAAGTTACAGACTGAAAACTTAGCAAAATCAAAATAATAAAATTGCGTAACATAATTTTAACCAATAGCTGTTTCTAGTTGTTTGAGCAAGGTTTTAATTTTATTATTCTGTATTTTCATTGCAGCTTTATTCACCACTAAGTGTGAACTAATGTCAGCAATATGCTCTAATGGCACCAAACCGTTAGCTTTCAAAGTGTTGCCTGTTTCGACTAAATCCACAATTAAATCCGCTAAATTGACAATTGGTGCAAGTTCCATCGAGCCGTATAATTTAATAATTTCAACTTGATGTCCTCGTGCGGCAAAATAGCGTTGGGTAATATTAATATATTTAGTCGCAATCCGTAAACGGCGGTGGCTGGGCATATTCGTGCCCTTAAAACCTGCAACCATCATTTTGCATTGAGCAATTTTTAAATCCAAAGGCTCATATAAATCATCACTATCATACTCCATTAACACATCTTTACCCGCCACACCAATATCAGCCGCACCATATTCTACATAAGTCGGTACATCAGAGGCACGAATCACAACTAATTTAATGTCATCTTGATTGGTATCTAAAATTAATTTACGCGAAGTTTCTGGATCATCAATCGCTTCGATGCCAGCTTGAGCTAATAAAGGTAAAGTTTCTTTAAAAATACGACCCTTAGATAATGCAATTTTTAACATCTAAATGACCTTTAGAAGAACAAAGTTTCATTATAGTGTTTCGCTATGACAACTTCAAAAAATAACTTGGCGAGTATAAATGCTAAACTATTATTTGCACAAATTTTAATAAGTATGCTATAGATATAGACTATAAATTAATCTAATAGTGATAATAATAGTGAATAATAGTAAACGCCTTATCTTTTTTATTTCTGATGGTACTGGCATTACGGCGAAAACTCTGGGACATAGCCTACTTACGCAGTTTGAACAAATAAAATTCGATACTGTGACTTTACCTTATATCAACACGGCTGAACGGGCACAAGAAGTTGTATATCAAATTAATCAAAAAGCTGTAGATGGTATGCGTCCGATTGTATTCGCCACATTGTTAGACCCAGAAATGCGGCATATTATTTCAACTAGTAATGCTTTGTTTTTAGATTTATTTGCAACTTTTATTCAGCCATTGGAATATGAGTTTCAAATGAAATCTTCTCATGCAATTGGTAAAAGCCATGTTGTGAATACCGCTTATAATGAGCGGATTGAGGCAATTAATTTTGCTTTACAACATGATGACGGGCAGAGTTTTCAGCGTTATGAGGATGCGGACATTATTTTAATAGGGGTCTCTCGTTGTGGAAAAACACCTACATGCTTATATCTAGCTATGCAATTTGCTGTATTTGCTGCTAATTATCCGTTGACTGACGATGATATACAGACAAATTTATTACCAGACATATTATTATCTCATCAAGAAAAATTATTTGGTTTAAGCATTCATCCGTCACGATTACAAAAAATTCGTCAGGAACGCACGCCAAATAGCCACTATGCTTCACTAGCACAATGCCAGCTTGAAGTGCAAAAAGTTGAGGCTTTATATCGCCAATTCAAAATACCGTTTATCAATACAACAGTCACGTCCGTTGAGGAGATTGCAACCAGTATTTTAGTCAATACCAAAATTGAACGTCCAACTTTTTAGATTAACCTGAACTTTGCGTTAGAAAACAAAGCATCCTCAAGTACCGTCATTATGATAGGGTTACGCAGTTCAAATGAAAATTTATTCAAAGCGTTATGTTTTGGTGCTAATTTAGAATAGTTTTCCTCGTCCCAATAGTCTCCGTTGGGAGGCTGCAAAGATGCGCTGCGTCCTGATTTATTGTGAGTTGCAAATATGGAGTAAAATTTTCATGTGAACGGCGTAACGCCTAATAATATAAAACCAAACATTTGAGTTCTACATTTCGCGCCCCTATTATTGACGTATTTATTTTTACAGTTTCACAATAAATAGGATTATCAATGGAAGCCAATCATTTTGATACACTTAGGCAACATCTAGGTCAACACCTTATTGGACAACAACATCTGGTTAATAGCATGTTGATTTGTCTACTTAGTGATGGGCATCTATTAGTTGAAGGTATGCCCGGACTAGCGAAAACGACTGCAATTAAAAGTTTGGCTGGTGTAATAGAGGGTGATTTTCATCGAATTCAATTTACACCGGATTTGCTCCCTGCTGATTTAGTTGGTACAGATATTTATCAACACGAAACTGGGGCGTTTACATTTCGTCCAGGTCCTTTATTTCATAATATTTTACTTGCAGATGAAATCAATCGCGCACCACCTAAAGTTCAATCCGCGCTACTTGAATCTATGGCAGAACGACAAATTACCGTTGGACAAAAAACGTATCCCTTACCAAAACTGTTTTTAGTATTAGCTACACAAAATCCCGTCGAACATGAAGGCACATACACTTTACCAGAAGCGCAATTAGACCGTTTTCTACTTCATGTCAAGGTAGATTATCCTAGTCGTGAAGAAGAATTAAAAATTTTAGATTTATTGGAAAATCCACAGGCAACAGCGTTTGAAGCTGCAATTAAATTTAGTCAAATTGATATTTTCGCAGCGCGTGAGGCAGTTAAGCAAATTTATTTATCAGCAAAGTTGAAAGAATATATTGTTGATATTGTCCGTGCTACTCGTATTCCAGAAGCATATAATCCAGATTTAGCACGTTGGCAACGGTTTGGTGCTTCGCCGCGTGCCAGTATTGCATTAAGCCGTTGTGCGAGATCGTGGGCATGGCTGCAAGGTGAGGAGTATGTGTCTCCTGAGCATATTCAGTATGTACTACCTGAAGTATTACGACATCGTATTTTATTATCGTTTGAAGCAGAAGCCGATGCAATTACACCAGTTCATTTTATTCAGAAATTATTAGAAGTAGTAGCAATCCCCTAAAAAATTACGCTAAAAATCATATTTTGAGCGTCATGTTAAATGGTGATATTACTCCTTATAAGTTAATTTTTTACTGAAAAATAAATGTATTTTATGGCAGTTTTCATAAAGCTGCCTATTTTCTTTCCCATAGTCCAGATTTACCGCCTTCTTTTCTCAGCAACCTGACTTTATCAATTGTCATGGCGCGATCTACTGCTTTGCACATGTCATAAATAGTCAGCAATGCGACTTGTACGGCTGTTAGTGCTTCCATTTCCACACCCGTTTGTCCACGAGTTTCAACTTTAGTTTGACAATACACTGCATTTTCATCAGTTAAGACTGTAAAATCAACACTCACATGCGTTAAAGCCAATGGGTGACAAAGTGGAATTAAATCACTGGTTTTTTTCGATGCCATGATACCGGCAATACGCGCTACACCTAGTACATCACCTTTTTTGTGCTCGCCAGATTCAATCCGCGCTAACGTTTCAGGCTGCATAAAAATCCAACCTTCGGCAATAGCAATACGATGGGTTTCAGCTTTCGCGCCCACGTCAACAATATGCGCTTCACCTGCTTGGTTAAAATGCGTAAATTCTGACATAGTAATTAAATCCTTTGGCAAAATATTATGATTGGCATACGGGATAATTTGTATCGAATTCTTTTACAGCCTTGCCATTTGAGAACGATAAAAAAATCACGTAAAATTTAGATTATTTGTCATTTGGAGTATTTATTAAAATAATTCCCGCCAATGGTGGCAAAGTCACTGATAACGAATAAGGACGACCCATCCATGTTTTAAGCTCTGTCGCTACATGACCATTTCCCATGTTGCTCCCACCATAGTATGCTGCATCAGAATTAAAAATTTCATGATATTCTCCCGCTTGGTCTACACCAATTTGATAGGCATGACGCGGCACAGGCGTAAAATTTAGCAATACAATAACTTGTTTTAATTCATTATTTACCCGCGCTTGGCGTATAAATGAAATCACAGATTGTTCTGCATCATGACTATCGATCCATTGGAAACCCATTTGCGTAAAATCATCTACGTGCAATGCGGGTTCAGTTAAATATAATTGATTTAAATCGCAGACCAATTGTTGTATGCCTTGATGCACATCAATCTCTAATAATTCCCAGTCTAAACTGTTTTTAAATTGCCATTCTTGACCTTGAGCAAATTCACAGCCCATAAATAATAGTTTTTTACCTGAATAGCACCACATATAAGTGTATAACAAACGTAAATTAGCAAATTTTTGCCATGCATCACCGGGCATTTTATCTAGCAATGATCGCTTACCATGTACAACTTCATCATGGGAGAACGGCAAAATAAAATTTTCACTAAACGCATACGATACGCTAAATGTCAAATGATCATGATGATAAGTGCGGTGTATAGGGTCTTTGGACATGTATTGCAATGAATCGTGCATCCAACCCATATTCCACTTCATGCTAAATCCTAATCCACCAACATAGGGTGGTTTTGTGACTTGTGGCCAACTGGTTGATTCTTCTGCAATAATGATAATACCTTTACATTCTTTATGCAGTACGGTATTCATCTGGCGCATAAATTCAATTGCTTCTAAATTTTCATTACCGCCGTATTGGTTAGGAATCCATTCACCCGGCTCACGCGAATAATCTAAATATAACATTGAAGCGACTGCGTCTACTCGCAAACCGTCAATGTGGAATTCTTTTAGCCAATACAATGCATTAGAAATTAAAAAGCAAATCACTTCATAACGAGCATAATTAAAAATTAATGTTCCCCAATCTTGATGTTCACCTTGTCGCGGGTCAGCGTATTCGTAGAGTGCCGCGCCGTCAAACCACGCTAAACTGTGTGCATCTTTGGGGAAGTGACCGGGTACCCAGTCTAAAATGACGCCGATGCCGTGTTGATGACAAAAATTTACAAAATAACGAAAATCATCAGGTGAACCAAAACGACTTGTCGGCGCAAAATAACCCGTGACTTGATAACCCCAAGAATCATCTAAAGGATGTTCGGCAATGGGTAATAATTCAATGTGAGTAAAATGTAAATTTTTTACATAATCTACTAATTGGTGTGCAAGTTGGCGATAATTTAAAAATTCATTGTTTTCATCGCGTAACCACGAGCCTAAATGTACTTCATATATACTCATAGGTTGAGTTTGCCAATCAAATTGCTCACGCTGTTTTAACCATATTCCATCTTGCCATTGATATTGACTTGGACTAAGTACATAGGAAGAGGTTTGAGGACGTTTTTCAAAAGCTTGTCCGTAAGGGTCAGATTTAAGATGAATAGTATTATCTGCGCCTAAAATTTCGTATTTATATAAACTATTAGGTCTGATATTTGGGATAAATAATTCCCATACACCAAATTCTTGATGACAATACATGGGATAACGTCGTCCGTCCCAATCACAAAAATCACCTACTACACTGACTCGTTGTGCATTTGGTGCCCACAGGGCAAATAATACACCTTCTATCCCGTCAACAAAATGTTGTCTCGCGCCTAAAAAGCGGTACGCATACCAGTGTTTACCTTGCTGAAATAAGCGCAAATCAGCTTCACTTAGTTGTAGAGCAAAGTGATATGGATCATAATTTTTGTATTTTTTGCCCGTTTTATCTTGCCATTGAATTTGATATTTATCTGCAACTGTACCGAGTACGCCTCGCCATTCAAATAAACCTGCATTGTCAATTTTTTGTAGTGGGATGTCGCCTGGCTGAATAAACACAGTTTGAGCTTGAGGGAGAAAAACACGGACGATTTGTTGTTTTTTAATTTGATGTTTACCCAAAACACAAAATGGGTCTTGGTGACGACCTTCAATGAGTTTTTGAATATCGGTTTGTGATGTGTTATGTGACATAGTCCACCCATTTGAGTTGAGCCACTTTTGGAACAATCGTTATTCTATTGCAAATAAATGCAAACAAACAGTACCGCAAGCGGATAGTGCATCCAAATAGTCAGTAAAATCAAAAATATCTACTTTTAGCACTTGTACTGTTAATGGCTCATGATCTACAAAGTGCGCAGAAAGAGAAAAAAGTAGAAATAGGAAAAAAGTCAATGTTACTCAACTTTTAAAATGCTTTATTCGGAAAAAAACAGTATAAAATGTCTAATGTTTTCTTTCAACGATTTAAGGCTGTAAAAATATGCTTTTTTTGAGTTATAACGATTTAAAATCAGAAAGTTATAGTAATTATTTTTATATTTTTTACAGCCTTGATGATTGTCTATTTCCTATACCTGCGGATGCTTACGCTCGATTGGTGTGATGATTTTATTTAAGGCATTCAAATAGGCTTTTGCTGAAGCAACCACAATATCCGTATCCGAACCTTGCCCATTAACAATGTGATTGTCTTTTTCCAAACGCACACCTACCTCACCCTGCGAATCCGTACCATTAGTCACGTTGTTTACAGAATACACCAACAAGCGTGTGTGACTATTCATGATTTTTTCAATCGCTTTAAACGTCGCGTCAACGGGACCACTACCATCAGACTCGCCAACTTTTTCCTCACCATTGACATTCAAAGTAATTTTAGCTTGAGGGCGTTCGCCTGTTTCAGACACGGCTTTCATGCTAATTAAGGTGATTTGCTCATGTTCATAGCTCAAAGTATCGCTTACTAAAGCTTGTAAATCCTCGTCATAAATTTCGTGTTTTTTATCCGCTAAATCTTTAAAACGCGAAAACACTAAATTCAACTCTTTTTCTGATTGAAACTCGATACCTAAACTAGTCAAATGTGCCCGAAAAGCATTGCGTCCGGAATGTTTACCTAACACCATTCGGTTAGTATGCCAACCAACATCTTCCGCTCGCATAATTTCGTAAGTTTGACGATGTTTTAAAACGCCATCTTGGTGAATACCGGATTCATGCGCAAACGCATTAGCACCAACAATTGCTTTATTCGGTTGTACTGGGAAACCGGTAATACTCGATACCAAACGTGAACAATTAACAATTTGGGTTGTGTCAATATTCGTCTCACACACAAATACGTCTTGACGTGTACGCACAGCCATTACGACCTCTTCTAAGGCTGCATTACCGGCGCGTTCTCCCAAGCCATTAATTGTGCACTCAACTTGTCTCGCACCATTCATCACCGCAGCCAATGAATTTGCGACTGCTAAACCTAAATCATTATGACAATGCACTGAAAATATTGCTTTATCCGCATTTGGAACACGTTCGATTAAAGTGGCGATGACTTTACCAAAACGATCCGGCATTTTATAGCCCACTGTATCAGGAATATTAATCGTACCTGCACCCGCGTCGATCACCGCCTCAATAATGCGACATAAAAACTCTATTTCTGAACGTCCTGCGTCTTCTGGCGAAAACTCTACATTGTCAGTAAAGCGACGCGCATATTTCACCGCTTTTACCGCATGTTCTACCACTTGATCGGGGTGCATTTTTAATTTTTTTTCCATGTGCACCGGTGATGTTGCGATAAAGGTATGAATCCGCGAGGATTTTGCATGTTTTAATGCTTCAGCAGCACGCTCAATATCTGCTTCCATTGCCCGCGCCAAACCGCACACCGTACTATCTTGCACCGCACTGGCGACCGCTTGCACCGCTTCAAAATCACCTTGACTTGCGATTGGAAAACCTGCTTCAATCACATCTACGCGCATTTTTTCTAATGCTTTAGCGATTCTGACTTTTTCATCTTTAGTCATAGAAGCACCAGGGCTTTGTTCTCCGTCGCGTAATGTCGTATCGAAAATAATTAATTTATCCATGAGAAAATCCTTTGCTATTATAAGGCACAGCACCGGCGTAAAATAAGTTTTAGGCTATACCTAATAGGTAAAAATTAGAAATTTTAAATCAAAAATTGGGGGAATTATCCCTTTCAGGATAGCAAGAATTTATTTGCCCGCAGTGGGCAGCAGGATAAACACGCACAAACAGCTCTGTCTGGTGCAGATAGGAAACTGACAAATGGTTGCAGAATTTATGGCGTACATGATTAGATATGAATTACAGCAAGTTTTAGCGGAAATAATGGCTTAATGATAAACTGATCAATCAATTTTGCCAAGTCTTTTTAATAAAAAATCGAGTGAATCTTATTCGTCTGCGCGTCACTAAACTTTCATGCTACTGTGGCTTAATGCGATTTGAAACGCTCATTGGAAATGTGTATGACAATTACAGCGATTTATCCCGGAACATTTGACCCAATTACACTTGGACATGCTGATATTGCACGCCGTGCAGCCTCACTATTTGATCATGTGATTGTCGCAGTGGCGGTTGGCGAGTCCAAATATCCTTTATTCTCACTTGAAGAACGCATTTTATTAGCTGAAAAAACCTTGCAAAATATTGAAAATATTACAATTAAAGGTTTTGGTAATCTATTAGCTGACTTTGCTAAACAACAAAATGCACAAGTTTTTGTACGGGGATTACGTGCTGTTTCTGATTTTGAATATGAATTTCAATTGGCGGGAATGAATCGGAACTTGATTCCTGATGTAGAAACCATATTTCTAACTCCAGCGGCAGAATATACGTTTATTTCCTCTAGTTTAATTAAGGAAATTGCCAAGCTCAATGGTCCTGTGCAGGACTTTGTGCATCCTGACGTGATGGCTGCACTCTTGCGTAAAATGAATTAATATACCATCCCCATAATGAAATAACAGAGAGTCAAGATGGCACTTTATATTACCGATGAATGTATCAATTGTGACGTTTGTGAGCCTGAATGTCCAAATGGCGCGATTACACAGGGTGAAGAGATTTATGAAATTGAACCCAGCTTATGTACTGAATGTGTAGGGCACTATGAGGAGTCTCAGTGTGTTGAGGTTTGTCCTGTCGATTGTATTCTGGTTCACCCAGACCACGAAGAATCAAAAGATGAATTAATGGAAAAATTTAAGCGAATCACTAACCAATAAATTGTTTTTTTAGCGTGCAAAACTTATTTTCTATGAATTAAATGATAGATATATTTGTTAAACATATAATTTGTTGTTTTAAATAAGTTTTGCGCTTACACTTGAAACGCATTGAAACTCACATTGGGCAGGCTCAGGTTGTGGGATTTGATATAATGACTGCAAAATCAATAGTCTAAAATATAGTTCACCTTTCGTAACCCTACCCAATATGAGTAATTAAGTTAATTAAAACTGCCAAGCAATGCGTCCAGAACGTTCTACAAATGGCATGAGTACCGCATTACGTTTACCCTTCTGACTTGCTTTGCCAGAGTTATAATCAACCCAACGCCACTGAATATGAGAGGGCGTAACTTGTTGCGGCGAATGATGATCCAACATTTTAATTAATTCACCCCAAACAACCATTGCACCAGAACCGCCGCTTAAATAAATAGGTTCATTATCATCCCGCCCTAGCCAAGTTACCACCAGATATTTGCTATCAAATCCTGCAAACCAACTATCACGTAAATCGTTACTCGTACCTGTTTTACCAGAGATAATCCGGTTTGTATTCAACGTATTAAATACTTTTTGCCCTGTCCCATGTTGTACAGCATGTTGTAAAGCGTAGTTAAGTAGAAAAACATGCTCTGGTGTAAAACGCGGTTCCGCTGAAATAGGATAACGTTGCAATGGCTTACCACGATGATCTAATACATTTCGGATCGAACGTAATGGTACGCTAAACCCACCACTTGCTAAAGTTTGGTACATCTGTGCCACTTCAAACGGTGACATAGAAATACTACCTAATAGAGTTGAAGGATAAATTTTAAAATCTTTTTTAATGCCCATATCACGCATGGTTTGCTTGATTTTACGTAGCCCAATTTTCATACCTAAACGTACAGTTGCAAGGTTGTAAGAATTGGCTAATGCCTTGTGTAAACTTACTTTTCCGTGTGAGCGATGATCATAATTTTTAGGCTTCCATATTTCACCGGTGCGGTAATCAGTCCATTGATATGGGCTATCATCGAGCAGCGTATTAAGAGAATAATGTCGATCATTTTCCAGCGCCGCTAAATAAACTGCCACTTTGACCAATGAACCAATTTGACGAATTGCATTTAATGGACGATTAAACCCAGCAAAACTAGAATCACGACCATTTGCCATTGCCATTACTTCACCATCATCACTGTTAGTAACAATCATTGCACCTTGCAAATTTTTTATCCTTTTATCCTCACGTTCCAAGTGGTCAATACCTCTTTCCATTGCCTGCTCTGTTTGATGCTGCATAATTGGGTCTAGGGTGGTGAAAATTTGCAATCCCTCCGAACGCAAATCTTCTTCACGATAATCACGATGTAATTGATGTCGCACGAGACTTAAAAAACCCGGATAAGGCGATACTTTATCCCGAACTTCCTTTGTCACATTCAAAGGCTCTATTTTGGCAAGATTAGCTTGTTCTAAGCTGATTTTACCTTGTTCATGCGACATGGTGAGCACCAAATTACGCCGATTTAATGCACGTTCTTTATAACGTCTTGGATTATACTGTGATGCTGCTTTGACTAAACCCACCAATAGCGCAACTTCTGAGAGTTTTAATTCTTCTAATGGGCGATCAAAATAAAACCATGCTGCCATACCAAAACCATGAATGGCGCGTTCACCATCTTGTCCTAAGTAAACTTCATTCAGATAAGCTTCTAAAATTTCCTCTTTGCTGTAATGCCATTCTAATAATAGTGACATCATAGCTTCATTAAATTTACGCGCTAATGTTCGTTCAGAAGATAAATAAAAGTTTTTAATCAACTGCTGTGTAATTGTACTCCCCCCTTGCCCAAAGCGACCAGATTTAACATTAGCGAGCATCGCACGCAAGACACCACGAAAACTAATGCCATTATGATGAAAAAATTGTCTATCCTCTGTTGCAATCAGCGTATCAATTAGACTTTGTGGCACATCTTTTAATTGTACCAAGATACGATCTTCATTGTGTGTTGGGTAAACTTTCCCTATCATGCGTGGTTCTAAACGCTTCAAAGCATAGGATTCATTTGAATCAACATCTTGAATACTTGATATTTTATTGTGTTCAAATTGAATTTTTAATCGGCGTGAAGGTTCAACTGCATCCCAAAAACGAAATTTTCTGGTATACACATAGTGGGTCGAGCCACGTTGTTTGAATGTACCCGGTGCATCAAGTTGATCGGTTTTTTTGTAGCCAATTGCGGTTAGCTCTGCCTTCAACATATCTTGGGTAAGTGCCCTATCGGCGAATAATTCTAATGGACGTGCATAAACTCTGGCCGGTAGTGCCCAGCGTTTACCCTCGAATTGATCGCGGATTTTAATATCTAACCAACTGATATAACTAAATGCTGGCGTAATAAGTAAAATTAGTAGTAGCCATCGCCAACGAAATTTAGAACGCGGCACAATACCTGGTGATCGCGATTTTTTTATCATCCCATCTGGACGCGGAGGTCGCCTGCTCGTTTTTGTTGGGCGGCGTGGACGATGATTTGTAGGTTTTCTGCGTATGCGGTTCATTAGCGTAAACTTGTATTAAGTTTATATATAACAATAAGTTGTATAAAAAAGTTATAGCATTATATAAAGAATCTCTGCTTTGACATTGATAATATTAGCCAAATTTGATTAAGTTGTATACTACTATAAATAATGACACTAGACAATTTAATCTTGTCAATTATTAATTTACTCTACGCAAAAGAATTTCAAAGCTGGAATGTAGGCGGATTTGTTGGTCATGATAGCGCAGTGTATCGTCACAAGGAAAAATCTCGTTCTACGCACCGCGCCCGTTGGGACACAGCAATTTTCATTTTAGAGACTAAACTAAAACTGAAAACTCCGAAAAACTATTCCAACGCAATTCCAGCATAGGCTTGCATCT
>CAYMCP010000032.1:0-36747 GCA_964388965.1 uncultured Thiotrichaceae bacterium
ACTTAACAGCCTAATTTGAAATAATTTATATTGAATCACATTAACTTGATTAAATTTTGATACCACTATTGAATTTACATTAGCGTAATTTGTCTCGAACTTTTTTAAGAATCTATTTTCGAGTCGGCTAAAAAAACCATTTATGTTTAAATTTTACCTTTTTTAATTAGCTAATGTATAGATAAAATCTTTCAATAAGGATAGAATGCAAGCGTTGAGTTGGTAGACTCAAATTCCCAAACCTCAAAGGAGACTAATCACAATGCAATTAAAAACCATGTTATCAAGTTTAGCTATCGCCGGTGCTTTATCAACCCAAGTTGCTTTTGCAGATATTACTGATACTTTAGTAAATACTGCGAAAGATGCAGCTTCTAGCGCTATTGCTGCTGTAACAGGTGGTGATGAAGCAGCTATTGAAGCAGGCAACTACGATGCTTTCAATAAGTTCGTAACTGAAGCGGGTATTATGCCTCCTTGCACAACCTGTCACAAATTGAATACTAAATTAGTTGGTCCTTCCTACAATGCAGTTGCATTATACTATGCTGGTAAAGCAGACGACGAAGAAACAATAACTGCGCTAAAAGAGAAAATTACAGCAGGCGGTTCTGGCACTTGGGGCGCAATTCCTATGCCTCCAAACGGTACCGCGAAAGCTGAAGACATCGCAACAATCCTCGACTGGATTTTGGCTTTAGAATTAACCGACGAAGCAAAAGCAGCAGCACAAGCTGAAATTGATGCAATGCCTAAGTAATTAAGTAAATAAAATCAATGGGAAGTTGTGCAAAAACATGGCTTCCCTTTTTTGTCAGACTTCTACAATCTTCTGTATTTTCTACTCATCCTATATCAAGCTGACATTTAATAAAACAAATTTAAAAGCCTGTTCCTCTGCGACAATTTGTAATGTTACCTCATAACGTGCTGCCACTTCATTTGTTGGTGTTAGCGCGTGGACAATCGGAATATGCAACAGACTTGCATCTTGAGCAACAAAACTACAACTACTATTTACATGGTTTATTTCTAATTCTTGTCCTGCACTCAATTGAAAAGATAAATCTTCAATATCACCGTCCCAACGCAATTGTACAGAATAAACTTGCCCAAACGGCAATACAACCGTTGGAATATCAAGTAACGCTTGAATAACACCATTTTGATCAACTGCTTGAAAAGTAGCCGCTTGTACAACGTTCGAGCGTAAAAAAACATCAAAACTTTTATTATCATCCCCAGAAACTAAATTTGTTGCAGAGCTAGAAAAAGTCGTAAAACATCGTTCATTGGCAATACTTGAACCGAGTTCAAAACTGGAAAAATTCGCCATGCTGCCGTCTGATGCGACACTGAGTATTTGTTGTTCGCCATTGGTACGACTTATTCCAAATACGTCTACAACAGTATATTGGTCACCTGCGATTAAATTACTTGCAGCAGATTCATAGCTAATGTAATCCCCAGAATCAGAAATTGACGGTAATACAGTATGATAATTCGGCTCACCATCAAAACCAAAACTCATGCGACTGAGTCGATTGCCTGTTAAATCATACAATGCAACATCAGCAAACCCATTCGTATCATTTTCAAATAAATTATTCGCATCGGTATCAAATACAACGTATTGCCCATTACCCGAAATCATCGGCGCGTAAGAATGATCATCGGCGGCTATTCCCGTATTCGACATGCTGACAATGCGGCGTTCACCAGTATTTAAATCCGCAAATATAATATCTGCTTTTTCATTGGTATCACTTACAACTAAATTTGTCGCCAATGATTGAAAAACAACACGTAACCCATCGTTGGAAATACTGGGTTTATATGAAGCATTATTTGCCTCTAAGCCTACACTATCGGTACTAATACGAGAAATTTGACCAGTTACAGCATCATACATAAAAATATCTGATACACCATTGTTATCATTTGCGATTAAATTTGTCGCTTTGGATTCAAACACTAAACGTTGTCCGTTTGCTGATAACATGGGATTCATACTCGTACCATCGCTTAATTCAGTGATGTTGGTTAAAACGCTAGTAGCACGATCATATAAAAATACATCAGCAACACCATTTACATCATTTGCAGACAAATTTGACGCATAAGAGGTGAAAGCAACTACACGCCCATCATCAGAAATGACTGCTTGAATCGAATGCGCATTGCCTTCGCCTAGCCCACCGACATTAATGCGTTGCGTTTGTTTAAGCCAGCGATCATGTACAAAAATATCGAACACGTTGTTGCGATCCGTTAGATCAATATCATTAGCCAGCGAATTAAATACGATGTAACGTCCATTTTTTGTAATCGCTTGGCGACTCGCAAAACTATCCGCATTTGCTTGTAATCCAGTATTAGCGACACTCACACGGCTGGTTGAGCCACTCGCCCACGCGCTACTATAAATCAAACACAGTAAAAAAATAAAAAGTTGTTTTGTATTCATCATAATTCTACATCCTATTGTTTTCAGTACATTGTAGCATTTTTAAGCGTCAGGCGTTGCACGAGTTGCGTCCAGTACAGCGGATTAAGATTTTTTCTGCGGACGTTGCCAGTTTCGGGCTGATATTTGGGCGGTGCGACTTAAAGCTAAACTATTGTCTGACACATTTTTGGTAATCGTTGAGCCTGCACCAATCGTCGCGTTTTCACCGATTGTGACGGGTGCAATCAATTGTGTATCTGAGCCAATAAACGCATTATCTCCGATTGTAGTTTGCCATTTATTTGCACCATCGTAATTACAAGTAATTGTGCCCGCGCCGATATTCACCCCACTACCGACTATTGCATCACCTACATAACTCAAATGATTAATTTTTGAACCTGATGCTACAGTAGATTTTTTAATTTCCACGAAATTGCCGATATGTACTTGATCAGCTAATTGCGTGTCAGGGCGTAATCGTGCATAAGGTCCAATGCGGCAATTTTTACCTATTTGTGCATTTTCGATGAGACTATTAGGCAAAATTTCACAATCATCACCAATAGTGCTATTTTTAATGATCGTGTTTGCACCGATGACCACGCGATGACCTAAATTTACCTTACCTTCTAAAATAACATTAACATCGATGCTAACATCAAAACCTGTTTGTACTTGTCCTCGAATATCTAAACGCATTGGGTCTTTTAGCGTAACGCCTGCTTGCATTAACTGAATTGCTTGTTTTTTCTGATAGTAACGTTCTAATTCAGCAAGCTGCATCCGATCATTTACGCCTAATACTTCATATTGTGAGTCAGGTTGATGCGTAAAAATATTCATGCCAGTTTGTGCTGCCATTTCAACAATGTCAGTTAAATAATACTCACCTTGTGCATTAGCCGTATTCAATTCATTCAAGTATTTGCGTAAATAATGTATCGGTACCGCTAAAATACCCGTATTAACTTCTCTAATTTGACGGATATTTTTATCCGCATCTTTTTCCTCAACAATTTGTGTGACCTGATTTGCTGCATTACGCACAATACGACCATAACCTTTAGGATTATCTAATAAAACAGTCAATAATCGCAATGCTTGTTCATTTTCAGGCTGACATAATGCTTGTAGTGTAGTGGGCTGAATCAATGGCACGTCGCCGTATAGCACCAATACTAAGCCATCACTAATGAATGGGATCGCTTGCGCGACCGCGTGACCTGTACCTAATTGCTGTTTTTGCTCAACCCAATGCACAGGACTGTGTTGTAACTGATGACGTACTTGATCACCACCATGTCCGTAAATCACGTAAACATCATTGGGTTTTAATGTAAACGCGCTTTCAATAACGTGTTGTAACAACGGTTTATCAGCTAAAATATGTAGCACTTTCGGTAAATTAGAGTGCATACGTTTACCCTGTCCAGCAGCAAGAATGACAATTGTAAGTTTCAAAATATATTCTTCCTAGTCAGCATTTCTGTCACCAATTATCAGTTATCAATTATCAATTATCAATTATCAATTTTGATTGCTAAGTTGTGATTTGAGATAGAAAATTGATTTTACAGATTTGCAAAGCGTAGAAAATCAGGTAATCTGTCTACAAATAATTGACTTGATAATTAAAAATGCGTGTATTAGGAATTGAAACCTCTTGCGATGAAACTGGTGTTGCAATTTACGATAGCCAACAAGGTTTATGTGCTCACACTATTTATAGCCAAATCGCATTACATGCAAAATATGGTGGTGTGGTGCCGGAATTGGCTTCACGTGACCATGTGCGCAAATTAATCCCTCTAATTAAACAAATTATGCAAACTGCTCAGATTGATAAATTAGATGGTGTCGCCTATACCTCTGGACCTGGATTAATTGGTGCTTTACTCGTTGGCGCGGCTGTAGGACGTGCGCTAGCATGGGCGTGGCAAATCCCTGCTATTGGCGTACATCACATGGAAGGTCATTTACTTGCGCCAATGTTGGAAGATAATCCACCTTCTTTCCCTTTTTTAGCATTACTGGTATCTGGTGGTCATACGCAATTAGTCAGAGTTGAAGCCATTGGACGTTATGAAATTCTCGGCGAATCCGTTGACGATGCAGTAGGTGAAGCATTTGATAAAACTGCAAAATTACTTGGTTTGGGTTATCCGGGTGGGCCTGCTATTGCGAAATTAGCAACGCAAGGTAGACCTAATCAATTTCAATTTTCTCGTCCCATGACCCAAAAACCCGGTTTAGATTTTAGCTTTAGCGGCTTAAAAACTCATGTCTTAACTCATTGGCAACAGTCTGCGCAAGACGCACAAGCAAAAGCTGATATTGCATTAGAATTTGAGCAAGCTGCAATTGATACGCTAGTCATTAAATGTCGTCGCGCATTACAACAGACGCATTTAAAACGCTTGGTGATTGCAGGTGGGGTAGGCGCAAATCAACGTTTGCGTACACAACTGACCGCTCTTATGCAGCAAATTCAAGGTGAAATTTTTTATCCGCGGACAGAATTTTGTACAGACAACGGCGCAATGATCGCCTATGTTGGCGCGATGCGTTTGCAAGCTGGACAAAGTGATGATTTAGGTTTTCAAGTCCATCCACGCTGTTCAATCGAAACCCTTAGCCCTTTAAAGTGATTGATGATGTTATATCTCGACAGCCATTACACCATAGGTTCAACACATACAGAATGCCAAGATTTTACTCTGCATGATGTCTCACCTATTCCACACCTAATTGTTTGTGATGGTTGTTCGGCTTCGATAGGTAGCCACGTTGGCGCGAGAATTTTGGCTAAAGCAGCCCAATATTTATTGCAACAACATACTATTCCAGATTACCAGCAATTTGGTCAGTACGTGATCGATAAAGCTAAACAGGTTGTTTCCACAATGGGTTTACCTGATGATGTACTAGATTCCACTTTAGTAGTTGGATTTGTAAAAGATAATATTTTAACTGTGTATATGTACGGTGATGGCTGTATTTTATATCAAAAACAAGATGATACGATTGGCTCAATCAACATAGAATTTGCTGATAATGCACCTTATTACCTCACTTATTGGCTAAAAGAAGCATATCAAATTGCTTATGCAACACGCGGCGAAGCATTATTATATATTGATGATTCACTTAATCCGCAACATAATCCACAATCATTTAAAAAATCATTAATTTACCAATTTCCATTAACCGAATACAAAACGATTGCGCTAACATCAGACGGTGCTGTGAGTTGTGTGAATGTTGAAATTGGCTGTAAAAAATCGTTGATGGACGTTGCGGCGCATTTATTAAATTTTAAAACGCCGTTAGCTGACAATTTTATTGCTCAACGTATTAAAACACTGCAACAGGATTACCTCGAAGAACACGTATCTATCCTAGACGATTTAGCGGTAGCTGTTTTAACACAGACAGATAATTGCTGATTGAAATATGAAACGTAGACAATTTTTACTAGCAGGCATTATTATCGCATTGGGAGCTGCTGCAAAGCAGTATCACGACGCACGTCAGTCACGAATTGAAAAAATGATGATTGCTGTATTTCATAAGCGATTGAAAAACTTAGCTTGGACGCAAGATGAGATGATGCAATTTATACATGATTTTATGCAGCATCGAAGAAATCAAGCTTTTTTGTATAAAGTCAACTTACTGAGTTATTTTTATCCAGTTTATGCTTACAGTCAACTATTAGAAATGCGTTTTTTAGCAAATAAAATTCGTCATTTTGAAGAGGTCATTTGTACACGATTTTTACTGTCTACCGACTTTTTTTATCATAATAATCCTAGTAAAATAAAATACTTAGCTTATTACGATCCACATAAAATGCCTTGTTCCAATCCACTACGTTAGATCGAATAAATGAATTTAATGCGCTTCGTCCCAATTCATACCCGCTCCAACTTCAACCAGTAACGGCACATCCAAATTTGCTACTTGTATCATCCGTTGCGGAATCTCAACTTTTGCCTGCTGCACTAGATCATCAGCGACTTCAAATACTAATTCATCATGTACTTGCATTAATATCCGAATATCAAGCTGTTGCGCATCAATCCAATTTTGCAATACAATCATCGCTAATTTAATAATATCTGCCGCTGTTCCCTGCATAGGTGCATTAATCGCACTGCGTTCAGCATATTGTTTACGCTGATAATTACGCGAATGAATATCAGGAATATACAAACGTCGCCCGAATACAGTCTCTACAAAACCCTGTTTTTTTGCCATTTCGCGGGTATTTTCCATATATTGCTTAACTTTAGGATATTGAGCAAAATAAGCATCAATATAAAATTGCGCCTTATTACGCTCAATACCTAACTGTTGCGCTAAACCAAACGCTTGCATTCCATAAATTAAACCAAAATTTACAGCTTTTGCATCACGCCGTTGCGTTTTTGTTATCGCATCCAATGGCGTATCGAATACTTGCGCTGCGGTTGCCTGATGAATATCCTCACCTTTGGCAAACGCATCTAATAATTTTTCATCTTGAGATAAATGCGCCATAATCCGCAACTCAATTTGCGAATAATCTGCTGCAATAAGTTGATAACCTTTTTCAGCGATAAAAGCTTGACGAATGCGCCGACCTTCTGACGTGCGAATCGGAATATTTTGTAAATTGGGTGAACTTGACGATAAACGCCCAGTAGTCGTCACAGCTTGATGGTAAGAAGTATGAATGCGCCCCGTTTTAGGGTGAATTTGTTGCGCTAACGCATCTGTATAGGTAGATTTTAACTTGCTTAAACTACGATAAGCTAAAATAATGCTCGGCAATTCGTAATTTTTTGCCAATTCTTCCAATACCTCCACCGAAGTTGAAGCATCACCTTTGGCAGTTTTCTTCCACGTTGGTAATTTTAAATCTTCAAATAATATTTTCTGTAACTGCTTGGGAGAATTAAGATTAAATATTGTTTTCGCTGAATTATACGCTTGTTGCTCTAAGACTTCTAATTCAGAGGCTAATTGTAAACTTTGCTGATATAATTTATCACTATCTAATTTCACTCCATTACGCTCAATTCGCATTAAAATAGGGACTAATGGCATTTCTATTTCATGATAGATTTTGTATAAACTATCTTGTAAGCGTGAATATAAAGTTTGATGTAATTGCCAAGTAATATCAGCGTCTTCCGCTGCATACGCTGCCGCTTGTTCCAAGCTGATTTGATTAAAAGTCAGTTGTTTTTTACCTTTACCCGCAATATCTTCAAAACGTACTGTATCCAAATGTAAATGCTTGGTTGCTAAACTCGCCATATCATGTTTTACAGTGCTATTTAACACATAAGATTCAAGCATCGTGTCATAAGCAATTCCACGCAAATTAATACCGTAATTCGCTAAAATATGTGCATCAAATTTAATATTTTGTCCAATTTTTTTTATATTTGGATTTTCAAGCAATAATTTCAATTTTTCTAATACCATATCACGCCCAAGCTGTTCAGGTGCGCCCATATAATCATGCGCCACAGGAATATAAGCCGCTTCACCAGTTTGCACACTAAATGATATACCAATTAACTCCGCACTAAGATAATCTAAACTATTGGTTTCAGTATCAAAAGCAAAACAATCAACTTGTTGTAAACGCTGTAACCATGTACTAAATGCGTCTTGGGTCAAAATAGTCTGATAATCAGTTTTTTGTTCTGTTTTAGTTTCTACGTTATCATGACGCAGTTCCTCTAACCATTCACGTTTAAAATTTAACTCAGTAAATAACGTTAATAACTGCTCGGTATCAATTTGACACATCATTAATTGTTGTGGTGTGTCATGTAATTCAACATCTGTTTTAAGCGTAATTAATTTTCGGGTAATCGTGAGATGAGAGATTGAGTTGCGCAGATTTTCGCCAATTTTACCCTTAATTTTATCTGCTTGCTGAATAATATTATCTAAATTACCGTGTTGATTTATCCATTTAACAGCCGTTTTAGGACCAACTTTATCTACACCTTTGATATTATCAGCGTTATCACCAATTAAAGTTAAATAATCTACAATTTGGCTTGGCATAATACCAAATTTATCTTTTACGCCTTGTACGTCCAAACGTATATTTTTCATGGTATCAATTAAATGAATTTTATCGGTCACAATTTGCGCTAAATCCTTGTCACCAGTGAAGATAATGCTATTCATGCCTAATTGCTGTGCTTGTAATGCCAATGTTGCAAGGATGTCATCTGCTTCTACGCCCTCTTTTTTAATGATAGGAAAACCCATCGCTTTAATAATTTGTAGCGTGTAATCAAATTGTTGTACCAATTCGTCTGGAGTAGGTGGACGGTTCGCTTTATATTCTGGATAGATTTCATCACGAAAGGTTTTAGCTTGGCTATCAAATACAATCGCTGCATATTCAGGTTTATAGTCTCGAAGCAGGTTGCGCAACATGCTCGTCATGCCGAATACCGCACCAGTCGGCACACCTTGAGCGTTAGTTAGGGGCGGTAAAGCGTGATAAGCGCGGAATAAATATGATGAGCCGTCAACGAGAAAAAGAGTATTTGAATTGTCCATTATTGTATCTTAATGATATATGCCCGCTTCACACCACCGGTGCGTAGGAATGAGAAAAAATATTGAAAAATAAATTAACCAGTATTTCGCATTCCGGCAGAAATGGCATTAATACTGCGCAATAACGGATTTAACCAACGCTGTATTTCCGTTTCATCTATTTCTTCTAAAGCCATTTGCTGACGATATGCTTTCAGTAAACGTACTTGAATCGCATTTAATGGATCAATATAGGCACGACGACGCTCTAACGACAATAATAACAAAGGATTTTCTGCCAGTAGCGTATCACTTTGTGTAATTGCTAAAATGTATTTAACTGTCCGCTCATATTCATCCACAATGACGTTATAAATCCGCTCTGCTGTTTCGGTATCTTCCGATAATGCAGCGTATTCCTTCATAATTGATGTATCAGCTTTATACAAACCCATTTGGATATTGCTAAGTAATACTTTGAAAAAAGCCCAGTTAGTATACATTTTTTGCAAAATAGCTAAATTTTCTGTATTTTTATTGCAAAACTTCTCGATTGCAGTACCTAAACCATACCATGCTGGCAAAGTATGCCGTGATTGAGACCAGCCAAATACCCAAGGAATTGCACGAATTGAGTATTTTGATGGATTATCTTGTTGGCGACGCGCAGGACGTGAACCAATATTCATTAAACCAATTTCAGATACAGGTGTCGTTTCGTAAAAATATTTTAAAAAGCCCTCCGTGTGATCAGTTAAATCTCGGTAATGTTTTTCACCATATTGCGCTAATTCTTGCATTATGTCGCAATATTCAGCTTGCTCGCCATTTTGATTGGTGATCATAGAATGACTAGACGCTTTAAGCAAACCTGCTGAACCAACTGCTAACTCGTACATTGCCGTTTCTGGATTGCTATATTTATAGGCTAATACTTCACCTTGTTCAGTAAATTTAATTTGTCCATCTACTGTAGCAAAGGGTTGTGAGGCAATCGCGTCATAAGTCGGTCCACCACCGCGCCCCACACTTCCTCCGCGACCGTGAAATAAGCGACTTTCTACGTCGTAGGATTTTAATAATTGCGTGACTTTTTTCTGTGCTTCGTACAGCAACCACGCAGAAGAAATAATACCGCCGTCTTTACACGAGTCGGAATAACCTAACATCACCTCTTGGGTATTTCCCGAAGCTTGTAATAATTGGCGATAAATTGTATTTTTCAATAATTCTGCTAAAACATCATCAATATGCGCTAAATCTTCAATTGTTTCAAACAGTGGCGAAATTGCAATGTGACAATACCATTGTCCATCATCTTGTTTGCCGATGAGGTCTTTTTGCATCGCCAGCAGCATGACTTCTAGTACATGACTTGCGGTGTGTGTCATGGAAATCACGTAGCTGCCAAATGCCTCGCTACTGATTTCTTGCTGCATTTTGCGCATTACTTGGAAAACAGCTAACGTTTCTGTGGTATCTTCAGACAATTCAGCGTCAGCGAGATCAATTTTATCTAAGGTTTTTAAGCTATTTGTTAATAATTCGCAACGTGCTGTTTCATCCAAAGTTTGATAATCTATACCACGCAATTTGAGTAATTCTGCCACCGTTTCAGTATGTCGTGTGGATTCTTGGCGAATGTCTAATTTTACCAAGTAAAAACCAAATGTTTCGACTAAACGCAGTAAATCTTTTAATTTGCCATCTGCGACCTGTTTATCACCGTGACTATGTAGAGAATCACGAATAATCAATAAATCTCGATAAAATTCTTGTTCACTGGCGTAACCGCGTTTTTGTTTTTCCGCTAACAATAAGCCTGTTT
Organism: uncultured Thiotrichaceae bacterium; assembly: GCA_964388965.1. Lineage (GTDB taxonomy): Bacteria > Pseudomonadota > Gammaproteobacteria > Beggiatoales > Beggiatoaceae > Albibeggiatoa. The sequence continues at coordinate 10,836 of CAYMCP010000032.1, forward strand.
TTTCACCACTTAAATGTGCTCTGGCAGCCTCTAAATTATTTTGCAATCGATTAGACATGATGCTTAATTTACGTCGATAAGGCTCATGATCTAAACGTGCAAATGTATCACAATCATTCTGCTCACATGCGTCAATATCAGCGACTAAACTGGTTTGAAATTCTTCATTTGGTTGGCATAAAGTCGAGCTGTGCGTTAAAATCCCAGCTAATTCATTAACGCGCCGCCAATATTCTTGTAATATTTCACAAGTGTGCATTCGCAAAGCTTTTTCAGTAATATCTGCTTTGACAAATGGATTACCATCGCGGTCGCCGCCTATCCATGAGCCAAAACGTAAAAAACTAGGTACAACAATACTAACTGGTTTTTCATTGCCATAACTACGTTTAATGCTACGTTCAACGGCGAGGTAAGTACGTGGTACGGCTCTAAACAAACTTTCACGGAAATAATGTAAGCCGTTATTAATTTCATCTTCAACGTTGAGTTTCTGCATTCGTACCTCGTCGGTACGCCATAAAATATGGATTTGTGCCGCTAATTCTGATTCTAATTCAGCGCGCTCAATGCGGCTTAAACGGCGTTGGCTAAGGCGTTCTGCGGTGACGAAAATACGGCGAAGCGCATTCATGACAGCTCGCCGCCGCGCTTCTGTGGGATGTGCGGTCATTACGGGGTAATATACCATTTGATTGAGAATATTTTGTAATTGCTCTTCCGTTACCCCTTCGCTGACCATACCGCGTAAAGTGTTATCAAACGAGCCTTCCCACAGCGGTCCACCGAGATGAATTTGACGAACACGGCGTAAATGGCGGTGTAATTCGTCGGCTATGTTAATCAAACTGAAATAGATATTGAAAGCGCGGACGACTTCAGTGATAACTTCTGGAGATAGAGCTTGGATAAGACGTTGTAATTGCCGCCTTTTCGCCGCGTCTTCCTGCTCAATTAAGGATAAATAACCTTTTCGTAGGGTTTCGATTGTTGCGTATACCTGACCGTCGGCGCGTTCCAAAAGGACTTTACCTAAAATATTACCCAACAATTTGACACAACGACGTAGTGATTTATCACGTAGTTTATCCATACCTATCGCCCATTTCTTTGATAAGTTGCTAAACAGCACAGCTTGCGTATGATACATGAAGTCATACTGAAAGAATAATTGTTTATCTCTATCGTGAGAATAAATAATTTCGTAATTATCTTGCCATTGTTGATAGGCACATAAAATACCTCATAGTCTAGCATTGTGTGGTATGCTTAGATACAAAATCTGAAGCGTTCGTAAGTAATATGATTGTCAAGTTTTTTATGCACATACTAAAGCCTCGTTTATCTCTCAAACACGCCAATATAGGGTTAGGTTCGACCCTGATTACGATCAGTATTTTTGTATTGGCACTATTGGGCGCACGTCAAATTGGATTATTAGAGCCGCTAGAGTTAGTCGCCTACGATTGGATGCTGCGTCAGCAACCTGATATGGGAATAGACCCGCGTTTACTCGTAGTAGAAATTACAGAAGATGATATTCGTCAACAACGGCGTTGGCCACTACCTGACCAAGTGCTTGCTGATGCGTTAAAAAATTTATTACAGCATGAGCCTGCCGTAATTGGTTTGGATAATTATCGGGATTTTCCACAAGAACCAGGACATCAAGCGTTAGCAGAGCAATTGCAACAAACAAATATTGTGGTTATCCGCAAACTTGGTCAGAATAATACCCTAGCGATTCCTGCACCAGGCTATGTTGCGCCAGAACAAATTGGTTTTAATGATTTAGTCGTAGATACTGACAGCATTGTGCGCCGTAGTTTATTATTTATGCAATTTGATGATATAATTTATCCTTCATTTAGTTTATTATTATTTTCACATTATTTAGCGCACCAACACCAAATTTTCCCTACCAATAATTCAGATAATCCCAGTCAATTTGAAATGGGTAAAGCGGTGGTATTACCATTAACGGCAACCAGTGGTGCGTATCAAAATGTAGATTCACGCGGCTATCAGATTTTACTACGCTATCGCACTGGGCAAAAAGTTGCGCGTCACGTTACTTTAAAACAGGTAATAACGGGTGACATTAAACCTGAATGGATTAAAGATAAAATTGTGCTAATCGGCACAACTGCACATAGCATTAAAGATGGTTTTACCACTCCATTCAGCGCAGTATCTGACACGGTATTAATGCCGGGGGTCTACATTCACGCACAGATTATCAGTCAAATTTTAACAGCCGCACTACAAAATCCACAGGTTGAGCCTGAATATAATGAAAATTTACATTTATTACAAACGCTAGGCTATAAACCATTATTTTTATTTTGGCATGATAACTTAGAAATAGTATGGATTGTATTTTGGGCGATACTTGGCGGTATGTTAGCGTGGTATATACAACAGCCTTTTAAATTAGCAATAACTTTTATCATCAGTTTAATGATACTAACTGGCGTTTGTTTTATTTTATTCATTCGCGGTTTTTGGATTCCGGTAAGCACACCAATTCTAGCTTTTCTGATTTCTGGTATTAGTGTAATTAGCTCCAGACTTGTTTATGATGCACTATATGATAATTTAACAGGTTTACCAAATCGTGCTTTTTTAATCAGTAAATTTAATCGTTTACAAAATTATTACCATAAATTACACGCTTACCATTTAATAAAAAATGAAAAAAAACTTATTGCAGCAGTAATTTTATGGGATATTGACAGATTTAAAATTTTAAATATTGTATTGGGACACAGGCTAGGTGATTTATTGCTGATTGAACTCACTCAGCGCATTATTACCTTACTCGAAGCACAACAAATTAAACGGAGTCACTACACCTTTTCCAGAGTAGGCGGTAACGAATTTGGTCTATTATTGAAATTACCGCCACATAGTTTGGAAGTAAGGCGAATTGCAGAGGTCATTCAAAAAGCGACACAACAAACTTTTATTGTGGAAAATCAAGAAGTCTTTATTACTACTAGTATTGGTATTGCTTTTGGTTATGTGAGCGAAAAACGTGATTTATTACGAGATGCTTATGCCGCAATGTATCGGGCTAAAACGTCAACAAATGCTAAAATTGAGCTATTTAAATCTACAATGGAAAGTAGTGCCGTTGCACAATTTGAGTTAGAGCGCAATTTACGTCAAGCGGTAATACAACATAAAAAAAACGCAATAGATGATATTAAATTAATTTTTCCGGTTTATTATCAGCCTTTAATTGAGTTAAAAACCGGTAAAATTATTGGATTTGAAGCATTATTGCGCTGGAATCATCACGAACACGGCGTAATATCACCAAATATTTTTATTCCGATTGCTGAAGAAACAGGCTTGATTTTATCATTAGGCGAATGGGTATTAAGTGAGGCTTGCCGTCAGGTACGTGAATGGCAAATTAAATATGCTGCATACGAAAATTTAATGATTGGAGTGAATTTATCAGCGAAACAATTTAATCAAACTAATTTAATTGATTGTATTCAAAGTACTCTAAATAGAACAGGGTTATCTGCATCAACATTAAAATTAGAAATTACTGAAAGTATCATTATGGATGATTTTAAAGTTAGTATCGCAATGATGACAATGTTAAAAAATCTAGGCATTAAATTAGGTATTGATGATTTTGGTACGGGTTATTCATCGCTTGCGTACTTAACCCAAATGCCCATCGACACCCTGAAAGTAGATAAATCATTTGTAATGAATATGGGTGTACGCGAAGTCGATATGATTATTGTAGAAACGATTATTACACTAGCGCATAGCTTGCACATGAGCGTGATTGCAGAAGGCATCGAAAAATTAGAACATGTGTTAAAATTGCATAATTTAGCGTGTGAATATGGTCAAGGCTATTACTTTTCTAAGCCATTACCACCAAGTCAAGCTGAAAAATTACTCACAACGCAACAACATTTTGTGTTTTAAAATATGTAAAATAGCTAAAAAGGAATAGATTCTTGTGGGCTCAATTCTGATTCTTTCTATTGCATTACTGGCTGTTATTGTCACATCTAATCATTCTGTTCATAAAGCATTTCTTTACGTTTATATTCCAACACTTTTATTGTTTCCAAACTATTATTTTTATAACTTTGTTGGTGTACCGGACCCAAATTTTAATCAATCAGTTATTTTAGTATTATTTGTTGCGTGGATGTTGCAGGGTGCGCAAGGTTGGCGATTTACGGCGACAGATGTGTTAGTGCTCATCTTTGCCTTCTCTAACACATATTCAGAATATCTCGGTAATGGTTATAACGACGCGCAAAATTTTGGTTTTGATATGATTGCATCAGTCATACTGCCCTATGTGCTCGCCAAAAGTATTATTGTACAAAATAACATCAGCGTTGACGTGGCAAAAGTTTTTACTGTATTTATGGTTATCGTTTTTATCATCAGCACGTCTCAATATTTCATGCACAGTTATCACACGATATGGCAAAAAGTGCTAGGTGTTTTTTTTGGCAATCAGGGTTGGATTTGGACGGCGCGTTATCGCAGTGGATTACCACGTTTATCAGGTCCTTTTGCTCATGCTATTTTATTTGCAACCGCGATGTTTTCAGTATTTTGGTTAGCGATGTGGACTGCAAGAAAAAAAGCATGGAAACAAAATGTTATAGGTATACCCGCGCAATTATTTGGTTATTTACTTGCACTTATACTACTCATTGCAGGTGTTGCCGGCTTATCGCGTGGACCATTTGGCGCATGGTTTGTCGCAGCAAGCATTGTATTAATTGGCTTTACTAAATATCGTTGGGCTTTATTCAGCATTATGATGCTGGTTTTAGCCGCACTTTCAATACAAGTAATTGATTTACTTAGTGAATATGCCAATTTACAAAGGAGTGATGTAGGTTTTGGTACGATGCAAGAAACCGTCGTTTATCGCACCCATTTGCTACAAAACTATATTGACATCGCCAATCAAAGTTATTTATGGGGTTGGGGTAAGGAAAATTTCCCGCTTATACCTGCACAAAAATCAATTGATAATTACTATTTATTGCTTTACTTAGAGCACGGCATTTTTTCATTAAGCTCCTTCACACTTATGTTCTTATATGTATCGCTTAAATTATTTGTCCGAGTCATGAGCCAACCTGTTGTACAACCGCTTGGTAGCTGTTTAGGTATTCACCTATTAGGCATATTAGTCGTGTTTGCGATTTCAGTAGCAACGGTATACTTAGGACAACAATTACTAGCCATGTATTTTATTTTTATTGGGTGGAGTGAAGCTTACTTAGCACAACGTAATTTTGATTTTGCGGGACAAACTGTTCCAACAACAACACGACATATAACTGGCTTCCAGTTTAAACGGACATTGCAATAGCAAATTATGGGAACAACTCCTTACAAAACCATTGATAAACGAGAAATGCAACAACTGGTATCAAAAAATTTACTGGTATCAGTACTATCTAAAATCTTTTATTTAGCAACACGTTTATTTATTCCACCTCTAGTATTAGCCTATGTTGGTCAAGCAGAATATGGCATTTGGGCAATGTGTTTTGTATTAATTAGCTATTTAGGTTTAGGTGCGTTCGGGGTTTCTAATGTATACATCCGTTACGTTGCTGAATATCACGCCCGTAACGAACTTGAAAAAATTAACGGTTTAATTTCAACAGGCATCATATTAGTCTCTACTATCAGTCTAATTTTACTGTTTATTTTTTGGTTTATCCTACCCACGCTTATTGTAAACGTATTCAATATTCCATCCACAGCGCCAAATAATCCTAATGTAGATTTACATCAAACTGCGTTTATTTTATTTTATAGTACCGCCTGTATTTTTCTATTAGAATTAAATATCAGTGCTTTTATGTACATTTTGAATGGGCTACAAAAAATCACAGAAACAAGTCTTATTTTAGTTGGTGCTGCAACCCTAGAAACTTTACTGACTGTGTTATTTTTATTGCTCGGTTTCGGAATTTATTCTCTATTGATTGCATTTGCGATTCGTTATCTAGTGAGCATGGTCGTATACACTTCATTATGTTTTAAAATTTTGCCCACACTTTCGATTAGTATACAACACGTTAGAATAGAATATTTACGTTTATTCTATCGTTTTGGCAGTATTGTACAACTTGCTGGTATTTTAGGTATTTTAACACGATCTGTAGACAAAATTCTTGCCGCTTCAATGATTCATATTTATGCGGCTGGAGCGTTAGAATTAGGCTCAAAATTTCCTATGATGGCAATTACGATTCCCTCCTCAATGAATAGTGTATTTTTACCCGCAAGCTCCTATATGCACAATCAAAAACGTCAGCAAGAAATGTTAGATATGTATATAGGAGGTACGCGGATAATGGCATTATTAACCAGTTTTATCATGGGTTACTTAGCCACTTTTTCGTTACCACTCGTTATGGGGTGGTTGGGCGCGTGGACTGACTACGATTCATTATCGATTGCCAGCATTATGGTTTTATTTACGCTACCACAACAATTACATGTTTTAACTGGACCTGGTTCTGCTATTTTTAATGGAATCAATAAACCTGAACTGACTTTAATTTACCCATTATTGCGTTTAGCCCTTATTTTCACCCTAGGCGGCATAAGTATTTCATTGTCTTTCGTATCATGGCAGCAAATACAATTATTTGATATTGTTATACTTATTAATTTAGCAACTGTCATTGGCGCATTGGTTTATAGCGCGTATATCAATCGAACAATCGGCTTATCAAATTTAATTTTTATCAAAAAAGTACTATTACCAAGTTGTGTACCTTATGTAACGGGCTTAGTACTATTTTGGTTATTAAGTTCTTGGGAAGTAGATTTATACTCTCGTTTAAATGCCGTTCAATTTGTACTAGTAACTGGTTTTTTATATTCAGCATTAACCAGTGTCGTTATTTTTTACGGTATTTTTAGCAATGATGAACGTAAAAAATTAATAGATAAGTTTTTATCAATCAGTGAATTTGCCTTAACTAAAATTAAAGGTCGTTTAAATCAATACTTTAAGCGGTAGTGAGGTCGCTTGGTTTTTCGGAATTTGCAGTGATAAACTTATCTCTATAGGAGTTACGCAGTTCAAATAAAAATTTGTCTCGTTTCCTTGTCCCAATGGTCTCCTGGAATGCAGCATGGACGCTCTGCGTCCTGATTTATTGTGAGTTGCAAATGTAGCGTAAAATTTTTGTGTGAACTGCGTAACCCCTACTCTAATTGGCTCTAACAATATCTTCACCATTATTGCAATTGTCGATGGATTTTTTTGAACGCGACAACATATCTACGAGACTACAGGTCCGTTTACGAATCAAAGCGGATTTTTAAGCAGTGAAGTTTCTGAATCTTGAGCTTGGCTTTCGCTCGGTGGTAAATACCCAAATCAGCAATGACGACTTTAATTCGCCGACTTTTCGCCACACAACAAGTTTTCTAACATCTCGCGCTGACTTTGTAAGTCTTCTTGATCATTAAAATTTTAATCGTTGGTACTACCGGTTTTTTCTGTATTCTGATATAAAATCAAAGGCGGAATATTAGAATCAATAACTGTTTCGTCAACTACGACCTTACTGACTCTATCCATTGACGGTAAATCATACATCGTATCTAATAAAACTTGTTCCATAATCGAACGTAAACCCCGTGCGCCCGTATTACGTTGCATAGCTTTTCTAGCAATCGCACGCAATGCCTCGTCACGAAATTCCAACTCAGTACCTTCCATTGAAAACAATTCACCATACTGCTTAGTCAGTGCATTACGCGGCTCAGTTAAAATTTGTACTAACTGATCCTCATTCAACTCTTCCAACGTCGCTGCAACTGGTAAACGTCCTACAAATTCTGGAATTAAACCATACTTAACTAAATCTTCTGGCTCAATGGTTTTAAGTAATTCGTTTACACCGCGTTGATCTTCCTTAGATTTAACATCAGCAGAAAAACCAATTCCAGTTTTTTCGGTACGAGCACGGATAACTTTTTCTAAACCGGCAAACGCACCACCACAAATAAATAAAATACTTGATGTATCTACTTGCAAAAATTCTTGTTGTGGATGTTTGCGACCGCCTTGAGGTGGAACTGAAGCAACAGTGCCTTCGATTAATTTTAATAAGGCTTGCTGTACACCCTCACCAGAAACATCACGGGTTATGGAAGGATTATCTGACTTACGGGAAATTTTATCAATTTCATCGATATAGACAATACCCGTTTGGGCTTTTTCTACATCGTAATCACACTTTTGCAACAATTTTTGAATAATGTTTTCAACATCTTCGCCAACATAACCCGCTTCAGTTAAAGTCGTTGCATCAGCCATAGTAAACGGTACGTTAAGCAAATTTGCCATAGTCTGTGCCAACAAGGTTTTACCGCTACCAGTGGGACCAATTAACAACACATTACTTTTGGCAATATCCACATCAGTTTTTTTACTGTGTGTTTCCATACGTTTATAGTGATTGTAAACCGCGACTGACAACACTTTTTTAGCATAATGCTGACCAATGACATACTCATCTAAACGCGCTTTAATTTCATGCGGGGTTGGTAAGTTACGATTTTGATTCGCATTCGCTTCATCATCCACTTCTTCGCGGATAATCTCATTACATAACTCAACACATTCATCACAGATAAATACGGAAGGTCCTGCAATCAACTTGCGCACTTCATGTTGACTTTTACCACAAAACGAACAATACAATAAACGTTCGTCGCCTCCTGATTTACGTCTATCAGTCATAACAACCCCTTAGTCGTCTCATTTTTTACTGTCACCGTCCCCAACGTTTTGCGTATTTAATACCTGACGTGTCGTAAGCACGGCATCAATGAGACCATAATCTAGTGCTTCGTTCGCAGACATAAAATTATCACGCTCAGTATCTTTCTGAATCGTTTCGATGGGTTGGTTAGTATGTTTAGCAAGAATCAGATTGAGGCGTTCACGTACCTTCAAAATCTCTTTGGCATGAATATCAATATCCGTTGCTTGACCCTGATAACCACCTAATGGTTGATGAATCATCATGCGCGAGTGTGGCAGACAATAACGTTTCTTTTCCGCCCCACCTGTTAGTAATAATGCTCCCATGCTTGCAGCTTGACCAGTACACAAAGTGCTGACATCAGGCTTGATAAACTGCATTGTATCGTAAATCGCCAAACCTGCGCTGACTGAACCGCCGGGAGAGTTGATGTATAGGTGAATATCTTTTTCTGGATTTTCTGATTCTAAAAACAGCAGTTGCGCTACAACCAAATTCGCCATGTAGTCTTCAACTTGTCCTACTAAGAATATTACGCGCTCTTTTAGTAGACGTGAATAAATATCGTAAGCACGCTCGCCTCTGGCGGATTGCTCCACAACCATAGGAACAAGGCCAGATGCTATAATTTCAGGTGTTGTCATACAGGAGTCCTATTATGCTGGATTCATTACCGCATCAAACGTTGTTTCTATTTCAGTAATATCGGCTTTTTCTAGCAACCAATCAACAACTTGTTCTTCCAAAACCATAGATTCCACGTCAGCTAAACGTTTCACATCAGAATAATACCATTCAATAACTGACTCGGGCTCTTCATAGGCAGACGCAATACGATCTAACATTTCATGTACCTTGCTCGCGTCGGGTTGAATATCATTTTGATTTACCAACGCAGCCATCAACAAGCCTGACCTAACTCGTTTTTCGGCTTGTTCATTAAAATGAGTCAAATCAATATCTACAACATTAGTACGTCCTTGCACCAGCATCTCACGCTGGTAATCGTTTGCAATACGTTGCGCTTCATTTTTGATCAGCGCTTCTGGTACTTCACTAGGATTAAGTTCTAATAACGCGTCTAAAGTTTGTTGTTTGATTCTATTTTTCAACACATACTCCAACTCACGCGCCATATTGTCACGCACATCCTGAAGTAAAGTATTCACATCGCCGCTTTCAACGCCTAATGCTTTAGCAAATTCCTCGTTGATTTCAGGCAACCGACCCCGTTCAATATCACTGATAAAAATAGAGAAATGCGCTTCTCTACCCGCTAATTCTGGCACCACATATCCATCTGGACATTTTAGGTCAACCTCAACTACTTCCTCTATTCTTGCACCTATCACAGCCTCCTCAAAACCCTCGATGGCAACATCTGTTTGCCCTAGTACAAATCCGAAATCTTCTAAATTGGCTGCCTCTACTTCGTTACCATCGACACTAACTGTCACATCGACTGAAACACAATGTCCCAAAGCTGCACCTTCTTCTTCCACAGTTTCCCAGATTAAACGCTGCTCGCGCAACTTTTGAATCATTTTATCTACATCAGCGTCCGCTACTGTTGCAACCTGTTTTTCGACTTTTAAGCCATCGACCACAATATTGGAAAAATTCGGAATAACCTCGAACTTAGCTGTATATGACAAACCTTCTTCTAAATTTTGAATATCGCTATCCAGATCAATTTGCGGTTCACTGGCTAACTGTAAGCTTTCTTGTTCTACCGCTTCATAGAAGCTTTGTTGTACAACCTCGCCGACCACTTCTTGCTTGACTTGATCGCCAAAACGCTGCTCTACGACTCTTAGGGGAACTTTACCAGGACGAAACCCGTTTAATTTAGTTGTACGGGCTAATTTTTTAAGACGTGCTTTAACTTCTTCTTGTATGCGTTCCCTTGGTATCCCTACCGTCATCCGACGCGCCAACACACTCGTTTCTTCAATTGAAACCTGCATACTAATTCTAACCTCTTGTCACATCACGCGATAGACTGAAAGTGGTGCGAAAGGAGAGACTCGAACTCTCACGCCTTACAGCACTGGAGCCTAAATCCAGCGCGTCTACCAATTCCGCCACTTTCGCACTGTGGGTGTTACTGTAGTTGACATCCTCCCCTTCCTAATGGAGTGGGATTCCCAAGTGCGCTTGAGCACTCAGGTGTTTTAACCTTATACGTTTCAGTTAAAACCGGTTCCTGCTTCATCGTCGAAACTCCACAGGCTAACACCCGATGTCTTCGGGCTAACACACTCAACGCACCAACGATATTGGCGTACTCGGTGCGTCCACATTCAACGCATTTAAAACAAGATTGCGTTAAACGATTTCTTTACTTTTAGTCCACACAAGCTATGCCTGCTGCGCTTATATCCCTTTCTTGAAGAACAGGGTTTTACACGCGGGTGGATAAATAGATGTATTTAAAGAATTTTTTATGATGAGTTGTAGAAATCAAAGTATTTTGCTCTACAAACGATTGAGATAGACTCAACAAAGTTACTAAAACGCCAATTTTACACCAGTGAATTAGATTAGGCAACAGTTCAGTTTAAAATTCAGCAATTCTCATTTCGATACTCTAATCCTAAATACACCTATTCCCCGCGGTTTTCGTTAGGACAAAGAAAATTCTTTTTGCATGACGCTATTTTTCCTTGTGACGACGCAGTGCGTTGTTGCCTAACTGGACGCACCAGCGTCCTACGAGCATAAAGTTTAAAATCGGAATTGCTGTTATAATGGTCAGTAATTAACAAATGCTCAGTTGAATTAAATGTTAAATACACGATTAAAAACAAAGATTTATTTATTTTTTTTTATCACATTGATTATATCTACACTGCCAATGAGTATTGTAAGTTATATTTTTATCAATCAACACATTTATGATTTACATGCCGCGCTGTTAAAAAAACAAACAGAGTATATTCAGTATGTTATAGAAATATATTCTCGTCATCAAATTTCAATTACGCCTCAACTGATTGCAACACAAACTACAAAATTGCGCAATAATACTGATAAAGACAATTATATCTATATTTTTGATCAAATTGGCAATTTAATTTCTGATAATACGAATCAAGTAATTTTATCAAAATACGATATGCAACATATACTCAGGCAACAATCTGGTCATATAGAGATTAAAAACGGGAACACATCTTATTTTGGTTATTTTATATATTATGAGCCGTTGCAATGGATAATTTTTTCAGGACAAAAGACAGAATATATTTTTAATTTAAACAGAAAATACTTATTTTTTAGTATATTAACTATTACAATTACGCTTATGATAATCATGTTTATTATATTTATAGCGGTGAAAAATATTAGTAAACGGTTACAAAATATATGGTTTTCAATACAAAAAATTGAACAAGGTCAATTTGGTGTGCAAATCTATTCTAGCTATCAAGGTGAAATTGGACAAATTGTGCACACTTTTAACAGTATTTCAGAAAAATTAAAACAGCACTTTGATTTGTTAGAAAATAAAATTTTTCAACGTACTACGGCTCTAACAGAGATAAATCAACGTTTGGAGCAAAAAATTGAGGAACATCAGCGTATTGAAGCTGAAGTGATTCAGACTAATAAAAAGCTAAAACAGGAAATTCATGAGCGTAAACGCACTGAACAGGCTTTGCGTTATACTTATCAAAAATTATTATCTTTTACGCAAGAAATTCCAATGGCTTATATTGAATGGAATCGAGATTTAATGATTTCTACTTGGAATCCGGCCGCTGAAATTATTTTTGTATACAGTCCACAGCAAGCAATGCAAATGAAAATAACGAGTTTAGTAGAAGAAAAAAATCGTGAATTACTTTTAAATACAATTAAAAAATTACAGCAAAGTAAAATAGCAATTCGTCAAACGCTAAACTGTTCAAGCCAAGATGGGCGTGAAATTATTTGTACATGGTATAATATTCCGCTATGTGACGAATATGGTGAAGTAATTCAATGGTTATCCCTAGTCCAAGATGTAACTGAGCAAAAATTAAACGAAGAAGAAGTTATTTTGCAAAAAGAAGCGTTACAAATCACCTTAGAACATTTGGAAAATACGCAGGAAGAGTTAATCCAAATCGAAAAAATGGCAGCATTAGGGCAGGTTATAGCGGGAGTAGCTCATGAAATTAATACCCCATTGGGCGCGATTCGTTCTGCAATTGGTAATATTAGTGATTTTTTACGTCATGATTTGAAAGAATTACCAAATTTTTTCAATAATTTATCTAAAGAAAGACAAGCTGATTTTTTTCATTTGTTAGATAATGCTACGCAATATGATTTTATCCTTTCTAGTAAAGAAAAACGTAAAATTAAAAAAAGCTTAACTCAAAAATTAATAAAACATGATATTGAAAAGCCAGAATCCATTGCAAGCAAATTGGTTAATATTGGGATTTATGATGATATTTTACCCTTTTTGCCCTTATTGTACTCAAAAGAGCGAGAATCTATACTTAAACAAGCTTATTTGCTAACCAGCTTACAGCGCAGTGCTTATGCAATTGCGACCGCCTCAGAACGCGCTGGACGCATTGTATTTGCATTAAAATCTTATGCCCGCTATGAGCAATCCTCAGAAAAAACCCAAGCAAATGTTGTTGATGGGATTGAAACTGTTTTAACCTTGTATCATAATCAAATTAAGCAAGGTGTCGAGGTGGTACGCAACTACGGTGACATTCCTAAAATTTGGTGTTATCCAGATGAATTAAATCAATTATGGTCGAATTTAATCCATAATGCACTACAGGCGATGGAATACAGAGGTAAGCTCATTTTAACAACAAGCACGGATGATAAAAGTGTTTATGTTAAAGTGACTGATACAGGAAAAGGTATCCCAGATGGGATAAAATACAAGATATTTCAACCGTTTTTTACCACGAAGCCTGCAGGTGAGGGTAGTGGTATGGGATTAGGTATTGTGAAGAAAATTGTCGAAAAACATGCAGGAAATGTTACAGTTGAAAGTCGTGCAGGATTAACTTCATTTATCATTACATTACCAATTAAAAAATTGTGAAATAATAATGCAAGCTATTTTATGCGTAGATGATGAGATATTGATTCTGGAAGCGTTAGAAAATGAATTACAACGCGCCTTTGGAGATCGTTATATGTATGAATTTGCTGAAAGTGCAGAGGAAGCCTTAGAGGTTATTGACGAACTCAAACAAAATCAGATCGAATTAAAAATTATAATTACAGATTGGTTAATGCCACACATGCGTGGAGATGAGTTGTTGTTAAAAATTCAGCAACCAAATCTCATTAAAATTATACTAACTGGGCAGGCTGAGCAAAAAATAATTGAAAATGCTCTCAACACTCATTTAGATTACTGTATTAATAAGCCGTGGGTAAATAAAACCCTCATTCATCTACTTCAAACTTGCTTAAAACACCATGGATACGAGTAGCGATTCCCAAAAGTTGGCCATCTTGTGTGTTGATGATGAGCCTAGTATTTTAGATACGCTTGAAATTGAAATCAGTAAGGCACTAGACGATGAATATTTAGTAGAGGTAGCTGAAAGTGGCGAAGAAGCACTAGAACTCATTGATGAGTTAATAGAGCAAGATTATGAAATTGCTGTTGTTATTTCCGATCACATTATGCCCAATCTCAAGGGCGATGCGTTATTGCAGCAAGTGCATGAAAAACTGCCCAATACCTTAAAAATTATGTTGACCGGTCAAGCAGACGTGCAAGCTATCGGTAATGTGATTAATAATGCTAAACTCTATCGTTACATACCTAAGCCTTGGAATTCAGAAGAGTTGCGTCTGACCATTAAAGATGCCATTCATACCTATTCGCATGAGAAGATGATAGGTGAACAGCATAAAAAATTAAAACAATTAGACGCACTCAAAGATCAATTTTTAGCCAATACCTCCCACGAATTGCGCACACCATTAAATGGCATTATAGGTGCGGCAGAATTTTTACAAACAGAATTAGAAGATCAACTAACTGATATTCAAGCAGAAATGTTGTCAGTTATTACTCAAAGTAGTAACCGTTTATTGCATCTCGTTAGTGATATTCTGGATTTTTCTAATTTAAAACGTAATGCTATCAAACCTAACCTACATCCATTAGACATCAGTTCTGTCATTCGCAAAGTATTAACTGTTTATCAACCGTTAGTAAAACACCGTGACTTATCTTTGATTAATCATGTTCAACCAGACTTGCCTTTAGTCATAGCTGATGAAGAACGAGTGCAACAAATTTTACATAATTTTATAGATAACGCACTTAAATTTACTGAAAAAGGTAAAATAGAAGTCATTACTCAAGTGGTATGGCGCGATCCTGAACTATATTTACCTGATTTTAATCCTAGCATTATTTCTGCAACTGATAATTACGATATTAATCAAGAAGATTATTATATTGCAGTTCACGTTAAAGATACGGGCATCGGTATTCCAAAAAATAAAATTTCGCGTATTTTTGAATCATTTGAACAAGTTGACGGTTCTAGCGCAAGAAGTTATGAAGGCTCTGGTTTAGGTTTGAGTATTGCTCAACAATTAGTTAGTTTGCAACGAGGCGAAATTTTCGTTAAATCTACCGAACAACAAGGTTCGTGTTTTACTTTTACTTTGCCATTGGCGACCGATAGTCAAATTACTGACGCTAAAAATTCACCCCCGCCATTATTTACTGAAAATCACAACATTGCTTTGCTACCAAGATCAGACGTTTTATCTGCACAACATATTGATTCTATTTCCTTAATATCAACAGCTAATCAAACGGATTCGACTACTATTTTATTAGTAGACGATGATTTTATTAACTTGCGTTTATTGTCTATTTATTTATCTACGCAACCTTATGAAGTTATTACCGCTAACTCTGGGGAAAAAGCATTAGCATTAATTGAAGAAGGTTTGCGACCTGATTTAATCGCAACCGATGTGATGATGCCCAATGTGGACGGTTATATGCTGACAACTGAATTACGCAAACGGTGGCACGCAGGTGAATTACCTATTTTATTACTGAGCGCGAAAAATCAACCTGAAGATATTATTCAAGGTTTAGCTGTAGGCGCAAATGATTATGTCATTAAACCCATTTCACGAGAAGAATTAGTTGCCCGTATCGAAAATCAATTAAAATTAAAAACATTATGTAATCAAGATACGCTAGAAAAAGCTGAAGTAAATATTGCGCGTCGCATTCAGCAATGGGTGTTACCGCGCCAATATGAGTTGGATAAATTGGAAGATTTAGACATTGCGGGTTTTATGCAGCCTGCTGAGGATATTGGTGGCGATTATTGCGATGTGCTGAAATATAATGGACATATCGTGTTTGGTATTGGTGATGTCATTGGACATGGTTTAGAAAGTAGTATATTAATGCTCATGGTACAAACTGCTATGCGAACCCTGTTAGCCTATCATGTTACAACCCCAGAATTATGCTTAAAAGTATTAAACCGTGCCTTGTACGATAATATTCAACGCATGAAATTGGATAAAGCATTAACATTAGCATTATTTTCCTATCATGATGGACGATTACGTTTCAGTGGACAACATGAAATTATTTTATTAGTTACGAAAGATAATAAAATTAAACGTATAGATACCACAGATTTAGGTTTTATTATTGGTTTGGAGCCAAGTATAGAGCAATTTGTTTCTGCAATGGAAGTTGAATTGCGAGAAGGTGACGGTGTCGTGTTGTATTCGGATGGTATTATCGAGGCGCGTGATGTAGATCATAAAACTTATGGTTTGGAGCGTTTATGTGAAATGATTAAACAAAACTGGCAATATGATGCCGCGAAAGTACAGCAAGCGATAATTAACGATTTACGCCAACACATTGGTTATTCTTCAATTTATGATGACTTAACTTTGTTGGTTATTAAACGGCATATTCAATATTAATGAGCAATTATTAATTTTTAAATCCTTCTAAAAATAGCTAAAAATAACATGAAAATTATTATTCTCGGTGCAGGACAAGTTGGTAGTTCGCTAGCACGTAATTTATCGGTAGAAGCGAATGAGATTACTATTGTCGATAAAAATGAGCATTTATTGCACAATTTAGAAGAACATTTAGATTTACGCACCGTTCAAGGTCATGCTTCCCACCCGCATATATTAATGCAAGCCGGTGCAGAAGATGCCGATATGGTCATTGCGGTAACAAATAGTGATGAAACAAATATGGTGGCTTGTCAAATTGCACACAGTTTATTTAACACGCCAACTAAAATTGCTCGTGTGCGAGAAGCTGATTATTTACATCATCATGACATTTTTAGTAGTGATGGTCATGGTTTAGCTGTTGATGTCATCATTAGTCCAGAACAGCTTGTAACCCATCACATCGAACGCTTAATTAATTATCCTGATGCGTTACAAGTACTTGATTTTGCAGATGAAAAAGTACAGCTTGTCGCAGTTAAAGCTTTTCATAGTGGACAATTAGTGGGTAATGCGTTACGTGATATAGAAAATTATATCAAAATAGAAACACGTATTGTTGCGCTGTTTCGTCAAGGACGTGCGATTATTCCCGAAGGCGATACTATTATTGAAGCTAATGATGAAGTATTTTTTATTGCTGCGAAAGAAAATATTAATATTGTTTTAGCAGGATTACGTGAATTAGATCGTCCTTGTAGACGTATCATGTTGGCAGGTGGTGGAAATATTGGTACACGCTTGGCGGAAGCATTAGAACGGGGGTATCAAGTTAAATTAATCGAGCGCAACGCAAAACGTACTGAACATATTTCTGAAGTGTTACAACGTACAATTGTTTTACAAGGCGATGCCGCCGACGAAAATTTATTACGTGAAGAAAATATTGATGAAATTGACATTTTTTGTGCTGTGACTAATGATGATCAAATTAATATTTTATCTGCGATGCTCGCAAAAAATATGGGTGCACGTAAAGTAATGGCATTGATTAATCGCGCGGCTTACGTGGATTTAGTCCAAAGTAGTACCATTGATATTGCAATTTCTCCACAACAAGCCACTATTGGGAGTTTATTAGCGCATGTACGACGTGGCGACGTGGTTGTAGTACATTCATTGCGGCGCGGCGCGGCAGAGGCGATTGAGGCAATTGCTCACGGAGACGCACGTTCGTCCAAAGTTGTTGGCAAACGCATTGACCAAATTAAATTACCAGTAGGTACAACTATCGGTGCAATTGTACGCAATGAGCAAGTATTAATGGCACATCACGACACTGTTATTGAAGCTGAAGATCATGTGATTTTATTTTTAGTAGACAAACGTAAAATTACAGCCGTAGAACGCTTATTCCAGGTGGGCATTACATTTTTTTGATTAAGCGAGGCAAGCTGCAACATCATCTAGCGTTGTTTTTACTTGTTTTGATGTTTGAGATAGTTCTGGAAACGTAATTAGGATTTTTTGTACTTTTTGAATACGCACAGGTTCAGACCCTTGTAACATCTTTATTTCCTTGTGATCTAAACCACACTTGCACCGAAATATACTTGTTGCGCTCATATCCCCGCCGTGAACGACGGAGTTTTACGCACTATTTGATAAATTTTACACTCCGTTTAAGCTTACTCCTTATCACCGTAAGGCAAGTACAAATGCCCTAAACGAATGCTCAGTACGGCTAATGACAAAATCAGTACTGCCAAAGATAATTGTAAAATCGTCATACCATCCATTTCTTTCATACTAATTGTGATATAACGTGCAATCGCAACAATCGCGATATAAATGGGATAACGTAACGGCAGTTTACCCGTTGAAAAATATAGACTAACCATCGTCAAAATTTCCAAAAAGATAAACAACAGCAAAATATCTTCTAATTTTACTTCACCATTAGTGAAGATGAGCAATATTTCCTGTCCAATGGCTACTAAAGTTGCCACTGTAATAATAAATAAGCCAATCCATTCAATATATTGCAATAGCTTAATAGCAAAACGTTTAACTATATTATTTGATGGTGTTGAGGTCATGATTGAAATGTTAGAAAAAGTGGAGAAAAGTGAAATAGCGTCTATTTTATGACTGTTTCCATTTAATATTACAACCCATACTCGGTTTTTGCTCCGAACTAACAGGTTTAGCTTCCAATATTGCGTCTAATGCTGCACGCAAATCTTTACCCGTAACGGGAATATCTGTTTTAGGTCTGGAATCATCCAATTGACCGCGATAAACGCAGCGTAACTCGCCGTCAAAAACATAAAAATCTGGTGTACAAGCAGCCTGATAAGCTTTTGCAATTTCTTGGCTCTCATCATACAAATATGGAAAACTCAGACCCCAATCATGTGCTGTTTGCTTCATTTTATCTGGTGCGTCATCTGGATGGGTCGTCACGTCGTTAGAACTGATTGCGATAAATGAAACACCTTTTGCTTGATAATCTTTGGCCAAATTAGCCAGTTCACCACTGACATGTTTCACATAAGGACAGTGATTACAGATAAACATAATCACCGTTGCAATATCAGATTTGAGTGCTTGCAAAGCCATATCCTGACCTGTAATCGTATCAGGCAAAACAAAATCGGGGGCGATTGTACCAAGCGGTAACATTGTCGAAGGGGTTAAAGCCATTTTATTCTCCAGTGATTTATTAAATGCTGTTTTTATGTAGGTAAATGTCCAAAAAGTCAAGATATTTACTCTAATATGGTATACAAAATTTAAAATATTTGATTGGATTCATTTTTAAAATTTTTTATAAATCAAATATATATTTTGCTTTTATTTTACAGGATGATGCGATTAGGCAACATTTTACATATTTATCGTTTGGCATAATAATTTAATCCCTTTTGTTGTAATCGTTTATAATAACACTCAATTCTCAAAGTATGATGGTTTAATTCACTAATAGTTTACAAATGATTAACCTACCCAATTACCACATTATAGAAAAAATCTATGAAAGTGTAAGCTCTGTCATTTATCGGGCGACGCGCGTATCAGATAATCAAACTGTTATTTTAAAAGCCTTACAAGAAGATTACCCTTCTGCGGAAAAAATTGCTCATTATAAACAAGAATATAAAATTCTCTCTCACCTTCAAGAAATTGAAGGCGTTGTAAAGGTTTACGATCAACAAGTTCAACAAAATAATATTATCACCATTTTTGAAATATTTGACGGACAAACCCTAAAAAAATTAATGCTTACCCCTGCGCTAAATAAAAAAGGAATAGATGGTCTCATTAGTTTTTTAGATTTAGCTATTCAAATTTGTCAAGTATTAGCTGAAATTCACATTGCGAATGTTATTCATAAAGACTTGAATCCGCACAATATTTTATTCAATCCACAGACTAAAAAGTTATGTATCATTGACTTTGGTATTTCTAGCTTATTGCCGCGTGAAAATCCTAGTTTAAAAAATCAAAATCAACTTGAAGGCACGCTTGCCTACCTATCGCCAGAGCAAACTGGACGGATGAATCGAACATTAGATTATCGTACTGATTTTTATGGATTGGGCGTGACATTTTACGAATTATTAACCCATCGCCTCCCATTTAACACCGAAGACCCTATTGAGTTAATTCACTGTCACCTTGCCAAATATCCGACTGCACCCAATCAACTGAACGCCAATATTCCCCAAATTATTTCAGACATCGTAATGAAAATGATGGAAAAAATGGCGGAAAATCGCTATCAAAGTGCTTGGGGAATTAAAAATGATTTAGAATATTGCAAAAAACAATTAGAAGAGTACGGGAAAATCGACCCTACTTTTAAAATCGGTCAACAAGACATTTCCTATCGCCTCCAGCTACCACAGAAATTATATGGTCGAACGCATGAAATTCAATCATTACTTACAGCGTTTGATAACGCCTCATTAGGTGAAAGTCAGATAATGCTAGTAACAGGTTATGCTGGTGTAGGCAAATCATCATTAGTGCAGGAATTATACAAACCGATTACAGCCAAGCGCGGTTATTTTGTCTCAGGAAAATTTGATCAATTTCAACGTAATACACCTTATTCAGCAATTGTAATAGCATTTCGCAATTTAATCCAACAGCTACTAACCGAGTCTGAAACCAATTTAATAAAATGGCGCGGTAAATTAGCCGCAGCACTCGGCGCTGAAGCTAGGATTATCATAGACGTGATTCCAGAATTACAATTAATCATCATGGATGAGCAGCCGGATGTAATGCAGCTCAATATCAATGAAACCCAAGCACGTTTTAAACAATTATTTAAATGTTTTATTAAAGTATTTTGTCAACCAGAACATCCACTTGTGGTTTTCCTAGATGATTTACATTGGGCAGATTCTGCAAGTTTGGACTGGATTAGTATGATTATACGCGAAAGTGAATATTTATTTCTGATTGGCGCGTATCGAGAAAATGAAATTACCCCGACTCATCCGCTAATATTATGTATTAATGAAATTGAGCAACAAGGTACAATCGTTAAAAATATTAATTTAGAGAATTTAAGCTTGCAAGATGTCAATCATTTTGTTGCTGATTCGCTCAATGCACCTTTGGAAAAAATGTATCCACTTGGTGCACTGATCATGCAAAAGACGCAAGGCAATCCTTTCTTCATGAACGAATTTTTAAAATCCTTGTACAGCGATAATTTACTAGATTTTGATTGGCAACTATTTGAATGGCGTTGGGATAGTGAAAAGATTAACGAGTGCGAAATTACTGAAAATGTCGTTGCAACATTAACAAAAAAATTAAAACAACTTTCTCCGGAATTACAAGAAATTTTACAACGTGCAGCTTGCATTGGTAATCAATTTCAACTTAAAACCTTATCACTTGTCTGTGAAGATGAATTTGAGTATTTATTATTGCAAATTAACTTAGCAATTCAAGAAGGTATTTTAATTCAAACCTTACACAGTGATGATGTCAGTTTATCTGAATTTGCTTTTGTACATGATCGGGTACAAAAAGCGGTTTATTTGCTTATTGATCCTGATTTTAAGCAAATCACCCATTGGCAGGTAGGACAATTGTTATTGGAAAACATTGATCCTAGCCAACGTGAGCAATACATTTTCACCATTGTGGATCAACTCAATATTGGCATTGATCCCAAAGATTATTTTCCCATGCTACCTCTGTTTGATATGGACATTTTTGCTAGTCAAGTCTATTTAGCAGAATTAAACTACAAAGCAGGTAAAAAAGCAAAAGATGCTACTGCTTATATTGCAGCATACGATTATTTTTATGTTGCAATACAACTACTAACTAAAGAACGTTGGCATTCACACTATGAGTTAGCTTTAAAAATTTATGAAGAAGCAATTGATGCCGCTTATTTAAGCAACTGCCTTGACGATGTAGACAATTTATCTCAAGTTGTATTTGAGCAAGCACATCATTTACTTGATAAAATTAAAACCTATGAAGTAAAAATTTTAGCCGATATCGCTCGTGATAAATCATTAGCTGCAATTAATATTGGTTTGGATATTTTGGCACGTTTAGGCGAAAAATTCCCAAAACAACCTAAAATATGGCATTTATTTAAAGCATATCTTATTACTCGTTGGGTTATACGTGATAAAACGACAGAAAGCTTAATTAATAATCCGCCAATGACAGATAAAAATAAGCTTGCTGCCATGCGTATTATGGCAAGAATTAGTGTGGCAGCCTATTCTGTTAATCCAGAATTAATGCCCTTATTGGCAATGCGTATGATGTTATTATCTGTACGTTATGGCGTAACACAAGAAGCACCAATTGCCTATGTAAGTTATGGACAATTTTTGTGTAGTTCGGTACAAAAAATTGAAGATGGCTACCGTTTTGGTCAATTAGCATTGGATTTACTAAATCAATATCCACACTTTCAAGCTCAAACTTTATTTTCATTTCATACCTTTATCACACATACAAAAAAACATGTTAAACAAACACTTAAACCATTAAACCAAGCTTATAAAAAAGGTTTAGAGTCTGCTGATTTAGAATTTTCTAGCCGTTCAATTTTTATACATTGTAGTCATTCATTTGCATTAGGTTTAGAATTAAATACATTAGAACAAGAAATTTGTACTTATGAAGACGTGGTAAAACAATTAGGACAACACATTGTGTTACATCGGTTGCAGATTTTTCGTCAGGTAATATTAAATCTTACTGGACAAAGTGAAAAATTATGTCATCTAGTTGGTCGTGCTTTTGATGAAAATAAATCATTACCAAATTTAATTGCAGCTAATGATCGCACTGCAATTTGTTTAGTTTATTTGCATAAATTAATATTATGTTATTTATTTCGGGATTTGGCAGGAGCGGTACAACATGCTAAAAAAGCAAAAGATTATATCGAAGGTATCAGCGCAACACTGTATGAACCTATTTTTTATTTTTATGATTCATTAGTTAAAATTGCGGTAGCAGAGCGTGCAACAAAATATAAAAAAATTCAATTATTATTACAAGTATGGCGTAATCAGCAAAAATTACACAAATGGAAAAAACACGCCCCGATGAATTATTTACATAAATATTATTTAGTTGAAGCAGAGCGTTATCGCTTACAAAAAAATGCTGCTAAGGCTATGATTTATTATAATGAAGCCATCCATTTAGCGCAAAATAACAATTATCCTAATGAAGTTGCATTAATTAATGAATTAGCTGGATTATTTTTTATCGAGCAAAGTCAGCAAAAAATCGCCCAAGTTTATTTACGTGAAGCACATTACACATATAAAAAGTGGGGGGCAACTGCAAAAGTACAGGATTTAGAAACTCAATATTTATCATTAATCCATCAACCAACTGCATCACAAACCAGTAAAGCAGATAAAATAAAAACTACAATTCATGCAACTTTACACTCTGAGGAGGGTGCAAACATTAATTTAGATTTAAATAGTGTTTTAAAAGCTTCTCAAGCGATTGCAGGCGAAATTGTTTTAGATAGTTTATTAGAAAATTTAATGAAAATTGTGGTCGAAAATGCAGGGGCTGAACGCGGTGTATTATTGCTTAATCAAGATGGACAACTCGTTGTTGAAGCTGAGAATGAAATTCATAAAAATAAAGTTAAAGTATTGCAATCCTTACCTTTAAATCAAGCTAATTTACCTAAAACTTTGATTAATTTTGTTGCAAGAATGAAAGAAAGTGTTGTATTACACAATGCTGGCGTTGAAGGTCAATATACTAATGATACATACATGATTCAAAATAAAAGCCAGTCCATTTTATGTATGCCATTGTTACATCAAGGGAAATTAGTTGGCGTTTTGTATTTGGAAAATCAATTAATGGCACACACTTTTACCCCACAACGCCTGGAATTATTGAGTTTATTATCATCACAAATTACGATTTCGATTGAAAATGCGCACTTATATACAAATATGACTTTACTCAATCGGGCTTATGAGCGTTTTGTACCACGAGAGTTTTTAAGCTTATTAGATAAACAAAGCGTGATGGACGTGGGTTTGGGTGATCAAGTGGAAAAAGAAATGAGTATTTTGTTTTCAGACATTCGTGATTTTACAACGATTTCTGAGCAAATGCCACCACAACAGAATTTTGATTTTATTAATGCTTTTCTGAGTCGTATGGAGCCAAATATTTTAGATTATAATGGTTTTATTGACAAATATATTGGTGATGCGATTATGGCTTTATTTCCAACTAATGCTGATGATGCGCTACAAGCCGCAATTGATATGTTACTCACTTTAAAGGAATATAATAAAACACGCGGTCGTCCAGGTCGTCCAATTATTCGGATTGGGATTGGAATTCATACCGGTAAATTAATGTTGGGTACGGTTGGTGGGCGTAATCGTATGGATGGTACTGTTATTTCGGATGCAGTCAATTTAGCCTCTCGGATTGAAGGATTGACCAAATTATATGGCGCGTCTTTGTTAATCACTGAACACACTTATCAGAAATTGGCTGATTCATCGCAGTATAAAATTCGCATGATCGATAGAGTGCGGGTTAAAGGTAAATCAGAAGCTGTGACAGTGTATGAGGTATTTAATGCAGATGATTTTCATTTAATTAAATTAAAACAGGATACTTCTAAAAGTTTTGAGCTAGGTTTACAGCTTTATCATGAGCAAAAGCTCACTTTGGCTCGTCACCATTTTGAACAGGTATTAGCGATTAATTCTCATGACGATACTGCAAAAGTTTATTTAGAGCGTTGTAAATCAGGGTTATATAAATAATTTAGATGATTAAAATATCAAGCATAGATTGTGTCACAACAGGAATATTGTAGCTATCGTTGCGTGGATAAAGGCTGTTTAATTCGTTTTCATTCGCTAGCTTTAATTCGCTAGTAGCTCGCAGTACATTAAGACGGCGCACGAACAAAGATAAAAAATATAAGAACAACCAATGTCAGCAACCAGCCTAAGAAGAATAAAATCATTGCCTGTTTAGCTTTTTCCTTTTCCAACCAAGTGCGCGGATGAACATCCTTGAAAAAGAAAACCAATTTACTGGCAAGATTAACGCAAACAATATTAATTAAAAGCAATAAACCTGCTTCGTTAGCCATTTGGATATTACCCGCTCCCAGCATAACTCCAAGTGTTACAGCAGGTGGCAACAATGCAACCGCGACCATGACACCGACTAAAACACCAGACAAACCCGTTGTTAAAGAAAGTGTTGCGGCAGCCCCAGAAGCCAATGCAAGAGCAATCGAGTCGATACCAAAATGCGTGCGTGACATGAGTTCATGGCTATTAAGTTCGCCAGTCCACAGCAAACCTATGACGACGGCAATAGCGACAGCTATGACAATACCAAAAACCAGTGCTTTTATTGATTTTAGCATTAAACTTACATCGCCTAGCGCGGTTGCAAGGCTTAAAGCGAGATTAGGTCCAAGTAACGGAGCGATCACCATTGCGCCAATAATTACAGCAACATTATTTTCGATCAAACCAATAGCCGCCACAATCGTAGCGAGCATAACAAGTAGCACGTAATTAGAATCGAGTCGCGCACCGTTATTTCAAACTTATCTAAACCTATCCATAGATAACTATTTATCGATTTAG
>CAYMCP010000033.1:0-36739 GCA_964388965.1 uncultured Thiotrichaceae bacterium
AATTAAGAATGCGGTAATTACCGTAATATGCTGATTTATATATTAATAATATGTTTTCTCATTCACTTATGCTATGTGGTAATGCAGTCACGACGTGCCCGTCGAGTACATAATTTAGCCAAACAACTGGATAGCACAAAACTGGAAACATGGGAAACATCGGCAAAGCAGCTAGACACCTAGTGCGTACAGATTTTATTCACTTTTCCAAACTAAAAAAATGACACCTCATCCATCACATAAATACCGTTTTGCAACTTTTAACACTGCCCTGAGTAGAAAATATGCAGATGAACTCATTACAGATTTATCGAATAAAAACAATACACAAGCTCGCGCGATTGCTGAAATTATCCAACGTACTCAACCAGATGTTTTAGTATTACAAGAATTTGATTATGATTCACAAGGTATTGCATTGTCGCTATTTCAAAAAAATTACTTAGCAATCAGTCAAAATGGTGCCTTACCAATTCATTATCCCTACACCTACGTCGCTCCCTCCAATACGGGCATTCTCTCTGGTATGGATTTGGACAATGATGGAAGTATTAACAGTCCTGGAGATGCGTTCGGATTTGGTTTTTTTGAAGGGCAATATGCCTTTGCTGTATTATCAAAATATCCATTTAAAATCAATAATATTCGTACTTTTCAGTATTTTTTATGGAAAGATATGCCTAATGCAAACCTACCAAAACACCCCATGACAAACAAAAAATGGTATTCTGATGAAAAATTAAATATTATGCGTTTATCTTCTAAAAATCATGTAGATGTCCCGATTCAATTTCCCGAAACAACAGTACATATTTTATCTGCACACCCTACCCCGCCCGTTTTTGACGGTATTGAAAAACGCAACGCATTACGCAATCATGATGAAATTCGACTACTAGCGGATTATTTACAACCTGAAACGAGTCAATATATTTACGACGATCAAGGCAAAAAAGGTGGATTACAACATAATGATTATTTTGTCATCATGGGCGATTTAAATGCAGACCCTCTACACGGCGAAAGTATTGACAACGCAATCATGCAATTACTGCAACATTCAAAAATTCATTCTTCTATTCATCAAGAGGATTTGATTCCATTTAGTCGCGGTGCTGAAGAAGCAAACAAAAATATAGCTTTTCAAGCTGCTACAACTAGTTGGAACTTGCGAGTAGATTATGTATTAGCATCGAAAAATATGAAAATTCGAGATAGTCGCGTATTTTGGCCAACGAAAAAAGACCCACTAGCTTATTTAGTGAACCAAACTAAAGCGCACCATGAGAAAGATACTAGCTCAGACCACCGCTTAGTATGGCTAGATGCCTGCTTAATATGAGGTGTCATAAAAAAACGCACTTTGTCAGATAAAAAACATAGCAATTCAAAAACTTATCAGTTTACGAGCTGTTTTAACGCTTGGCTTCATAATACGACCGTTTGCTCATTTAAACCATATATATCTTTGGCGAAATGCACTAGATTTATAGTCAAAGTTAATGGCACATATATTGTAAATAATAGTGTGACATTTCTCCTTTGTTTGGTTAGTGAGTTTACCTCTTATCTTATTAGGGTAAGAGGTTTTTTTATGCCTTTTCGAGAACTGACGCACCCAACACCCGCATCACCAAATCCTCAACGATTGGGCGATACGTTTCTGGTGTACTTAAAGCTGGAATTTCTGTAATAATGATGTTAGCTGATTCGCTTCTGGCGCGCAAAAAAGCCTCTCTAGGTGTCTGTGCAAGCTTATCTTCTAAGAATATTAATGCTTTTTGTTTACGTTTGAGCAATTCAGACAATAATTTTTCTACTTCATCCTGTGAAGCATTAGCGAATATTTCAAAACCCAACAACGCGAAACCATCCGCTAAAGCCTCACTACCCATAAAAATTAAACGCATAACCTTACCACCTATCAATAAATATACAAAACTTATTTTATAATATCAGCTAAACTTTTTCAACTCATTGATTATATTGAATAAATTAAGCTTGCATGACAAATAAAACAAGTTTTGCTTTCCTAAAATGAAAATTCTAAATTTTACCTAACATCAAAATCGTGACAACGAGACCATAGATTGCAATACCCTCAGCGAGACCCAAATAAACCAAAGAACGACCAAAAACCTCTGGTTTTTCCGCGATGACCGCTAATGATGCTGCGCCAACTGGACCTACAGCAATACCAGCAGCAATTGTCGCGGCTGCTGTAGGGATACCCGCACCGATCATGGCTAAACCCATACCGACTGAAATTTCTCTTGTTGCAGTCGCCGCTTCAGCCGCCATAGCATCTTGAATACCTAAGAATAATAACCCAAGTTGTGCACCAACAAACAATAAAAGATTTGCTGCAATAATACCTTTCATACGAGTTTGAGTATTAATTTGTTTCGGGGTGTGGTTAAATTCAGCGTACAGCCCTAGCGCAATCATACCGAGTAAACTCATAGTCATAATGGCAAGTAACCAATACATTAGCGAAATCTCCTTATAAATTGGAATGAGATGAATAATATTATTTCTGATTCGTATTGCATGATTATGATAATACTATTTAGTGAGTTTTTCACAAGCACATCACACATATTATTTTACGGAAATAACTCATGATAAGCAGCATTTTTACATTTAGCTCGATGAATCTCTGTGCTAAAATAATAGTCAGCATTTTGATTTTACTAAAGAATAATAATTTTGAGTAAAGACATCCCTATTACAACGAATTTCGAGCTAACCCCTCCAGACAATCAGCGTCTCGCCAATCTTTGCGGACAATTTGATGAGCATCTACGTCAATTAGAACAACGATTTAATGTTGAAATTAACAATCGTGGTCATCAATTTCGTGTCATTGGGATTGAACAAGATGTTAATCATGCGATTGCTTTATTAACCCAGCTATATCGAGCAACTGTTGAGGAACACCTAAATCCAGAGCGAATTAATTTATTTTCTCAACAAGCAAATGTCGAAGCCGCAGTACGCGAAAAATCAGAACATATCACCGACACGCAAACGGAAGAAGGTGCAGAAGTCATATTACGCACTCGACACGGTATAATTAAAGGACGTGGTGAAAATCAACGTTGCTATTTAAATCGTATTGCACGTCATGATGTTAATTTTGGTATTGGTGTAGCGGGGAGTGGTAAAACCTATTTAGCGGTTGCCTGTGCTGTCGAAGCATTAGAGCAAGAGCGAGTACGACGTATTATACTAGTTAGACCTGCGGTAGAAGCCGGTGAACGTTTAGGCTTTTTACCCGGCGATTTGGCGCAGAAAGTAGACCCCTATTTAAGACCTATTTACGACGCATTATACGAAATGATGGGTTTTGAACGGGTTGCAAAATTAATTGAACGTCAAATTATTGAAATTGCACCTTTAGCCTATATGCGTGGTCGAACTTTAAATGATTCATTCATCATTTTAGACGAAGCGCAAAATACGACAGTTGAACAAATGAAAATGTTTTTAACGCGCATTGGTTTTGGTTCAACGGCTGTCATCACGGGCGATGTTACTCAAATTGATTTACCGCGCCAAACAAAATCCGGTTTACGTCAAGTAATGGAAATTTTAAAAGACGTTGAAGGAATTAGTTTTACTTATTTCGCGCCTAAAGATGTAGTGCGTCACCCTATTGTATCGCGGATTATTTGTGCCTACG
This sequence comes from uncultured Thiotrichaceae bacterium, assembly GCA_964388965.1. Lineage (GTDB taxonomy): Bacteria > Pseudomonadota > Gammaproteobacteria > Beggiatoales > Beggiatoaceae > Albibeggiatoa. The sequence continues at coordinate 3,686 of CAYMCP010000033.1, forward strand.
AAGCAGCGGAAAAGTTAGAAAATTAAGCTTTAAATTAGCTATAACATCATAGAAAAATCATTTATTTAAATCTAAAAAATGTAGGACATCAATGAACCTTAACTTTCTTGATTTTGAACAACCAATTGCAGAACTAGAAGCAAAAATTGAAGAATTGCGTTATGTTAGCCACGACAACGATATTAATATCAGCGATGAAATTGAGCGTCTCAAGACCAAAAGTCAGGAGTTAACCAAGTCTATTTTTTCATCACTAACCGCTTGGCAAATTTCACAATTAGCGCGTCACCCACAGCGACCTTACACTTTAGATTATATTGAAAATGTATTTACAGACTTTCATGAATTACATGGTGATCGCGCTTATGCTGATGATCCTGCATTAGTTTGTGGTTTAGCCCGTTTAGGTGAGCGTCCAGTAACAGTAATTGGGCAGCAAAAAGGACGTGATACAAAAGAGAAAATTCAGCGTAACTTTGGTATGCCACGCCCAGAAGGTTATCGAAAAGCGTTGCGTTTAATGAAAATGGCAGAACGGTTTAAATTACCTATTTTAACTTTTATTGATACACCCGGTGCTTATCCCGGCGTTGACGCGGAAGAGCGTGGACAAAGTGAGGCGATTGCACGTAATTTATACGAAATGTCGAGTTTAAAAACACCTATCATTTGCACCATAATTGGTGAAGGTGGTTCTGGCGGTGCGTTAGCGATTGGTGTCGGCGATAAAGTTTGTATGTTGGAATACAGCACTTATTCAGTCATTTCGCCAGAGGGTTGTGCTTCGATTTTGTGGAAAAGTGCGGAAAAAGCACCAGATGCGGCGGAGGCAATGAATATGACTTCTGGACGTTTAAAAGAATTAGGTTTAATTGACGAAATCATTGCCGAACCATTAGGCGGAGCGCACCGTAATATGTCAGCGATGTATGAAAATTTAACCCAAACTATGAATAATTTGCTAGATGATCTGGAAAAGCAATCAATTGAAGAACTCGTTGAAGCGCGTTATCAACGGTTTATGAATTTTGGCGAATATATTGAAGAAAATATTTAAATACAACAACATGTTGTGTTGCCACGAATTTGTAGAAAAGCAGTCAAGACGCGGAACTGTATCAGGTATTTCGATGTTAATGGTTTGCGTGATTTACCTCCAACAAAAATAGTAATCGTTCAAACCTTAACGATATGGCACAGTAACCCACATTGGGCGCGGAATTTAAAAAAAGTTTATTTTAGTAACCTCTTTGGTATCAAGAATGTAATCAATCATCCTAATTTCTTTCCCATTCTGAGCGTAGTTCATTTTGCCATTGTGCAAGGGGGGTCGGTTATTGCTGCAAAGCTGCTAATAGAGCCTGCAAATTGATTTATGTCTGAGATTTCTTCTTGTTCAATAATTTCAATTTTTTGTTTTGGTAAACCTTGGAGCATCGCTAATAGTGTGTCGTATAATGTTTCGTCTATATTGAGTGTTACGGTTTTCACGAGAATTTCACCATAAAAGTAGTCTGTTGTTTGTATCTTTTAAATTCAATTATCATTCTCCCAATAAAAAAACGCAACCCAGCCAATGCCAAGTTACGTTTTTTAAATGACGTAGCGCGTATTGATTGCATTTCTACAAGCTTGTAGGAACGAGGCATTTTTTAGCAGATTTTATTTCTGTAGGTAGAATTCTGCATAACCAATGACTTTGCAACAGATTCATTCAAAAAAACAGGTGAAAAGCACTTAGATGGATAAAGGTAATCTTCGCCTTCTTCATCAATTACGCGGATTTCGTGATATTTCTCTGCTTCTTTGTCTGGCAACGATTGATATATTTTCCACTGTTCAAGGGATTCTTCGTTTCCAGTATTGTCAATACAGACAACAAGTCGTTTTTCGCCAAAATGGTCTATCATAATGTTTTCTCACAAATAATATTTTACTTTAATGTTTTTCTTGCCAATACCATGCGCTTCAAACCAATGGATTTCACATAATCTAATTGAATCATCTGAAAGACGCACTTCGGCAATTCCTTTCATTTTTCTCCAGCTACCATGCCCATACATTTTTTCAAGTCTTTTCCTGATTTTTACAGAAGAGCCTTTTGCAATGACTTCTACATTACGAATCTCTCCTGAAAACTCTGAAAAAGTTTGTAAGTCATTGATTTTAGGTGGAGCGTATTTGCATAAGTGATTGATTTTATTATAGGCAAAAAAAGTTTTTCGGAGTTCTCAGAATCTCTCCTAATATTTCTCTAATTTGCATGACTGTAGCTTTATATTGACTCGTTTTATTCTTTCTTAAGCAAAGCAATAATTTCTTGTAATTGAGAGAGTTGTTGTTTGAGGTATTCGATTTCTTTATCTTTTGATTGATTCATGTAATGTATTCCTAAAATAGAATCTCACTTAATTATCATTGTCCCAATAACGCAACCCAGTCAATGCCAAGTTACGTTATTTAAATGATGCGGCGCGTCTTGACTGCATTATCACAAACCTGTAGGAACGAGATAACTCATATTTTCATGGTAAATTTTCTAAATCGCTTAAATCTTTGTAGCGTCCACTGGCTTTTTTGTTTTGTTTGAGATGTTGCAAGCTAATGAGATTAATTTCAATTCCATCAATAGTATCAATCGTTCTCTGGTTATAACAAGTCTCAAAATCAACACCTGAAATGGTGGTTAAGATTTCAAGGCGTACAGGCGGAATACCCATACGAATGATTTTATTTTCTTGTAAAAATAGCTCGTTTGATAGTTCTGGTACGTCAAAGCCGAATTCTTGCAAGGCATTTACTATTTTTTTAGCATTATCAGTACTGATAGCTATCCCCAAATATCCATATCTACTGTTGCTCGTGGATAACCATAATAGCTGACAGCATAGCCGCCAATCAGTAAATATTTAATTTGGTGTGCATTCAGTAATTGTAAGAATTCTTTGAAGTCTGGTGGTAAGTGGGTCGTAGCCATAGACAATTTTTCTCATTAATTCTAGTGCTTCTAAACGTTGTGTAGGGCTTTGGTTAAGCCAATAGATTTTTTCATCAGTTTCGTCTGTTAGTGAAGCGACTGAAAAAACGTGTTTATTTAAGTTGACTGTTTGCATTTTCAATCTTCTTTCTTAAGCAAAGCAATAATTTCTTGTAATTTTATAAATGCGTGTTAAGCAAAGGTCGCATTCTAATTCGATGTTCTTCAATGACAGAAAAATATCCAATCCAGTCTTGATGATTGTTAAAAACTGATAGTACAAATTTTGCGACATATTCAGAAGATGGTGTAGGAATACGCAGTAAAATAATGCCACATGAAGCAGGTAATTTTTCACGATAAGCCAGTTCACCAAAATCTTTATCAAATGTGAGTAAAATCCGTTTTTCTTGTTCTGCCCATGCCAATACTTCTGTATCGGGAATACCTGGCGCTGCTTCACGTATCCAAACTATATCATATCCTGCTTTTCGTAGTGCTTGTACGGCATCTAAGGGAAAATTTTCATTTGCGAGTAAACGCATATTTATGCTGCCTGTAAAGGATAGATTCTTTCTTGTTGCAATGTAATTGCTGCATATTGTAAACAGGCTTGGACATCTTCATGGGTTAGATTGTAATTACGCAAGATTTCTTGTTCGGACCAGTCTTGCGCTAATAATCCGATAATAAATTCTACGCTTAAGCGTGTACCTTTAATAATAGGTTTACCTACTAGTATGTCTGGATTAAGAATAATACGTTCAGTCATTATTTATATTTCCTTTCTTAAGCAAAGCAATAATTTCTTGTAATTGAGAGAGTTGTTGTTTGAGGTATTCGATTTCTTTATCTTTTGATTGATTCATTAATTGATATTTTTCTAATTCATTTTTTAACATTATTTCATTTAATTCTTTATCCGAAGAGCTTAGCTGCCAATTGTGCCAGTTATCACAATCTTGATTGTTTGATTGAGTAAAATTAAAAACTTTATTTTCATTCCAACTTAATAAATCTGGCAAAGGAATTTCAAAAGTATCAGCAATTTGCTGTAAGCGTGTAATAGGAATATCAGTTTTACCACGTTCAATTTCACCGTACCCTGTCAACGACATTTCTAATTTATCTGCCATTTGCCGCCTTGACCATCCTTTAATGGAGCGTAATTGTTTTATTTTTGTCCCAACTTGTTGTTTAAAAATAAGTTCGTCCATAATTGTCAGCTTGAGTTGATAAAAAAATGTTTTGGGTGTGTGAAAAATCTAAGTAACTTGTAGTGCGTAACTCATTATATCAATAGAATCTACAAACATCATCAACTTAAAACTGACAAATATTTTATGGAGGCTAAAATGAGTGATTGGGGCGATATTATTGGAGATTTAGCTGGAATAGCATTAGGTGCTGCCGTTATTGGTGGAGTTGGGTATTTTGCTGCTAAAAATATGGATAACGCAATTACTCAATTACTTAATACTCCTATTGAAGAGACTATTGGCATATTAGTAGATGCTATACCTAGAATGGAGTCTACTGATTGGAATCTTTTTCTCGGTAAATTGTCTGATAGAGCTGAATACAATGAAGCTGCGCAGGTTTTACTTGGTTTTGCAATCTGTGTTCGTGAAGCTATGAAAGAGATAGAACAACTGTTATCGTATAGTAGCCAAGAAGCATTTTCTATCATCATAGACCTTTTTCCTCAAAAAGATGAAATTGAACAGGTTGCATTTTTTGGTACTTTACATACTTATGCAACTGAAAATGTTAAAGCTAAAGCCGTTTTTGGTAAGTTACAAGCAGCTTTAGAATAAAATTTAACTTCACCATCATGGAAAGTTCCTAACAAGGTTAAGGTTTGTGGTAATACTTGAATATCCTTGCATCTGTTTCATCTTTGTTCTGATTTCAAGCCGCACAACACAACATAAAATCAGCATGAATCTCGACAAAAGGCACAAGTAATCGTTTGTCTCATATAGAAATATTTGTATGTATCCAATAAATACTTAATCCCATTCATCACGCATGGCTCTTTGTATTTCTAATGGGTCTTTAATCTGCAAAGCTAGGAAACTCAGGTAAATCGTTAACAATATCAACTACTAATTGAGAATTCTGCTTTTTCTCTAATAAAATTTTCTCGATAGCATTCTGAATAAATAACTGAATGTCTGGCTGTTTTGACAGCTCTATCCCTAAGTCATCAGGTAATTCAATACAAAATTGCATTTAAGATTCCTTGAAGTTGATAATAGTTTCACTGAATTAATTATCGTTCTCCCCATAAAAAAACGCAACTCAACAATTAAGCCAAGTCACGTTTTCAAATCAAAATTATCATAATGTCCGCCAATAGCAAAAATATAAACGTAATCATCATCAAACTGATAAATAATACGGTCTTTTTGTGAAAGGCGACGAGACCAAAATCCAGATAAATTATGTTTTAATTGCTCAGGTTTTCCACTTCCAACAGTAGGGTCATCACGCAACATCTCTTTTAAAATACGACACAAGGTTTTGTGTAATTTTTTATCTCGTTCTCGTAAATTCTCATAAATCTCCCAAGTATTACCCTCAAATACCAGTGATTTCATTTAACTGTTCCTGAGTGGGTTTATAACCTGTACGTTGTTGATGGGTTTTTAATGAATCTGAAATTTGTTGCATCAATTGCGTATTTTGCAAAATATAAAGTGTTTCTTGGTCTCGTTCCCAATCTTTCGCATTTACAACAACAAACTCGCCACCTGTATTTTGAGTTACTTTTAACGGTATATGTTTTGTAATTACTTTATCAATCAAAGTATTAAAAGCACTATGAAATTGATTAATACTAATACTGTTCATTTGTTTTTCCTAATAATAGAATAGTGTAATTATCATTCTCCCAATAAAAAAACGCAACCCTGCCAAAGTCAAGTTACGCTTTTTATTTCAAGCCACACAACGCAACATAAAATCAGCATGAATCTCAACAAAAGGCATAAATAATTGTCCTGTACCATCTTGTTCAATTAAACCAATATCTAGTAATGCACTGACATCCTGTTTTGTAAATGGCTTAGGTAATTCCGATATTAATAATGAGCCTTTGGATTGTAAATATTCAATTAACTCCCAACGTGTTGGCGTTAATAAATGAAACAATGCAGATGGTGATTCAAATTCAAAAACTTCACCCATATACTCATTATTATTCCATGCAGCACTAAAATTATTGCGAATATCAGCAAAACTAGACTGTGTATCCTGACGTAAACGAATCACCGCTTTTCTCATCGCTCACTCCTTATCTTTTGAACATCATTTAAAAAATCATCAATGAGTTGTACTGGTTTTGTAATTTGGTAGGATATTGGACTTTTGTTAAATAAGGTTTCAAAACAAAGAGTACACGCTCTAACTGTTGTAAATTATCACTTTCTTCTATTTTTAAATCTTGTTGTGTTTGTCTTCTTCTAAAATAGTGATAATTACTTTTGCTCGTTTCACACTCAGAATTTTTTCAAGGAGTGTAATTTGACCATTTTCGTAGATTGCATTTACGGATAACATAACTCGTATAGTTGGACGCAAAACTTCACTCGCATTGGCATAGCCATATTCAAATTCGTACAATGATAAAATTGATATGAAAATTCTTGTATTATCAGATAAATGGCTTAGATGGGTAAATATAGTATGGTGTCCAATAGAATCACGGTCATAAAAATCTGATAATGTATTTGAATCAAGCAAATAGTTCATATTTCATCATGTTTAAAGTTACAATTTTCTCGAAAATCACGCATATCTTGCTTTAATTGTTCTGACCAGCCGCTGGGATAACGATTATCGTCATGGACTCTTTGTGCAATTTTCTGCCAGCGAGAGGTTGTTTGGGTTGTCATATATTTTTGTAGCAAGAATTCATAAAAATCTAATAGTTCAGTTCTGGCTTGTGGTGGCAGTTTTTCAAGATTGACTGTTTGCATGTATTTATCTCCTTTTAAACCCAATTATCATTCTCCCAAATTGTAGGAATGGGGTAAAAATAGTATCACTTTGGTTCACCAATAACTACACGGAAACCATTAACATCTCCCAGGGATACCTCATATGAAAATCTGAAAACGAGCAATCAATGACTTACAAAGCAAACCTTCGTTTTTTACTCTCGTAAGTTATTGAACTGTCGTTGCGCCAATCCCAAATGAGGTAGCCCTGTGTAGACTAAGCAGCTTTATTGATAAAATTATCTAACAAGCCATCCATATCCGCCGCTTTCGGTTTCACAAACCAGAATTTACCCACGTAATCGCTGAAATTATCTAACAATTCTTGCCCCCACGTACTGCCCGTTGCTTTGACGAAATCTTGAATTTGATGCACTAAATAATCACTATGACCACGCATTGAATCTGGCGTGATGCGGTAAATGTCTAAAAACTCATGATTATAACGATCAACGAAACTGCGGTTTTCATCGAGAATAAACGCATAACCTCCCGTCATCCCCGCACCAAAGTTTAAGCCTGTCTCGCCTAAAACGATAATTACACCACCTGTCATATATTCGCAACCATGATCGCCAATACCTTCGACTACTGCGGTTACCCCTGAATTACGAATCCCAAACCGTTCACCCGCCATGCCAGCCGCGTAGAATTTTCCGCCCGTCGCGCCGTATAAGCAAGTGTTGCCGATAATAGCTGATTCACGACTACTATATCGGCAGCCTTTGGGTGGATAGACTGCGATTTGACCACCTGCCATGCCTTTGCCCACGTAGTCATTTGCGTCGCCTTCAAGCGAAATGTGTAAACCACCTGCATTCCATACGCCTAAGCTTTGCCCTGCCGAACCTTTTAATTTTAATTCAATCGGATACTTCTCCATGCCTAAGTTGCCGTGACGTTTAGCAATTTCGCCTGAAACCCGCGCGCCAATTGAACGATGAATATTGCGCACCTCGTAGCTAAAAGAACCACCTGATTTAGCTTCGATGGCTGGCAACATGTCTTGTACCATTTGTTCCGCTAATTCACCTTTGTCAAACGGTTGATTAGAAGGCTCGGTGCAAAACATCGGTTTATCCACAGCTATACCACCGTCGTCGAGTAAAGCAGTTAAATCTAAACGACGTTGTTTATTGGTTTCGGCTGCAATTAATTCTAATAAATCGGTGCGTCCGATTAGATCATTAATGCTGCGTACGCCTAATTTTGCCATCCATTCACGGGTTTCAGTCGCCACGAAAGTGAAGTAATTTATTACCATTTCAGGCAAACCAATAAAATGCTGACGGCGTAATGTCATATTTTGCGTTGCCACGCCTGTCGCGCAATTGTTCAAATGACAAATTCTTAAATATTTACAACCAAGTGCTACCATCGGCGCCGTGCCAAAACCAAAACTTTCCGCGCCGAAAATCGCTGCTTTAATCACATCTAAACCCGTTTTTAAACCACCGTCAGTTTGTAAACGCACTTTGTCGCGTAAATTGTTGGCGCGTAATACTTGATGGGTTTCAGTCAAGCCTAATTCCCAAGGACTGCCTGCATATTTAACGGAAGTTAATGGACTTGCACCGGTACCACCGTCATAACCTGCAATGGTAATTAAATCGGCATAAGCTTTAGCCACACCCGCCGCAATTGTACCAACACCGGCTTCTGCAACTAATTTCACCGACACTAGGGCTTGCGGATTGACTTGTTTTAGATCGAAAATTAATTGTGCTAAGTCTTCAATCGAATAAATATCATGATGTGGTGGTGGCGAAATCAAAGTAACGCCGGGCACGGAATAACGTAATTTTGCAATTAATTCATTGACTTTACCACCGGGTAGTTGACCACCTTCACCGGGTTTTGCGCCTTGCGCAACTTTAATTTGCAACACTTCTGCATTGACTAAATAGTGTGGCGTGACACCAAATCGGCCTGATGCGACTTGTTTAATTTTAGACATGCGTTCAGTACCATAACGCGCCATATCTTCGCCGCCTTCACCTGAGTTGGAACGCCCACCTAAACGGTTCATCGCTATTGCTAAGGCTTCATGCGCTTCAGGCGATAATGCACCTAGTGACATCGCTGCACTATCAAAACGTTTTAAAATATTATCAATTGGTTCAACGTCGTCTAATGCAATCGGCTCAATATTTTCACGCAATTTGAACATGTCGCGTAAATTGGTTGGTTTGCGATTATTAACCAAATCCGCGAATTGTTTGTAAATGGCGTAATTGCCAGTTTTAACTGCCTCCTGAATGCTCTTAACTACGTCTGGATTGTAAGCGTGATACTCGCCGCCGTGAATGTATTTGAATAAACCACCGGTGTTAATCAGTTTGTGTGGTGTCCATGCACGGTTGTGTAATTCGATGCTATCCGCTTGAAAATCCTCAAAATGTGTACCTTGAATCCGACATGTTGTACCTTTAAAACATAAATCCACTACTCCTTTATTTATGCCTACTGCTTCAAATAGTTGCGCACCGCGATAGCTGGTAATGGTGGAAATGCCCATTTTAGAGATGATTTTGTATAAACCTTTGTCAATACCACTTTGATATTGTTTAATGGCTTTGTAAGTGTCGGGATTATGAATTTGTTTTGAGGCAATTAAGTCTAATACGCATTCATAGGCTAAATACGGATAAATTGCTGTTGCACCATAGCCGATTAATACCGCAAAGTGGTGTGGATCGCGTGCTGTACCTGTTTTGACTACGATATTGGCATCGCAACGAATTCCTTCCGCAATTAAACGATGATGTACTGCACCCGTAGCCATCGCAGCGTGAATTGGTAAATAATTTTTACGCAAATTCTTATCCGATAAGATTAAAATAACCTTGCCATTTTTAATAATATCTACAGCTTTATCGCATACTGTTTGAATCGCTTCTTGTAAGTTTTGTTGAATCGGATAGGTCAAATCAATTGTTTCACAAGTATAATCCGGATCATTAAGCGCAAGTAGACGTTTGAATTGATCAGGCGATAGGACGGGTGAACTAATTTCTAAACGCGCTGCATGTTCTGGTGTTTCTTTAAACATATTCATTTCACGCCCGAAACAAGAGCGTAAGGACATAACGATTTTTTCACGTAATGGATCAATCGCGGGATTGGTGACTTGGGCGAATTGTTGACGAAAATAGTCGTAAGGTGAGCGAATACTACGCGATAATACGGCTAATGGCGTATCATCACCCATTGATGCCGTTGTTTCCTGTCCTGTCTCTGCGAGTACGCGAATAACTTGTTCACGTTCTTCAAACGTTACTTGATATTGTTTCTGATGAATGGCTAATTGTTGTGGGTTTAATGTGGCACTGAATGGGCGCGTATCGTAAAATTCGTCCTCTAAAAAACGGGCTTTTTGGCGTAACCATTTTTTATACGGATGACGACTTTTTAGCATGTCTTCAATATCTTTTGGTAATAATAACTGACCTGTTTCGGTATCAACTGCGATCATATCACCGGGTTTGAGCCGACCTTTTATAATCACATCCTTATCGTCATACTCATACACGCCAACTTCTGAAGCTAAAGTAATATGTCTATCTGCCGTAACCACGTAACGCGCTGGACGTAAACCATTCCTATCGAGTACGCAAGCAGCATGACGACCGTCAGTTAATACAATACCCGCCGGACCGTCCCAAGGTTCCATGTGCATTCCACTATATTCGTAAAATGCGCGTAATTCTGTGTCCATCGTATCCACATTTTGCCACGCAGGTGGAATCAATAAACGCATGGCACGAAAAATATCCATTCCACCAGAAATTAATGCTTCCAACATGTTGTCTAAACTGCAAGAATCTGAGCCACTCATTGAAACTAAAGGACTTACGTCTTTTATATTGATTAGGGAGCTGACAAGTTTGTGTGAGCGTGCCACAGCCCAGTTACGATTGCCTTGTATGGTATTGATTTCGCCATTATGCGCTAGATAGCGGAAGGGTTGCGCTAACCACCATTGTGGCCAAGTATTAGTAGAAAAACGTTGATGATAGACGCACAAAGCCGACTCAAACCGCTCATCATTTAAATCTAAATAAAATTGCGGCAACCGGTTTGGCATCACCAAGCCTTTGTAACTAATCACACGACTGGATAGGCTCGGAATATAAAATGATTTGTCATTATCATTAGCTTTGATACGTTTCTCAGTCAAACGCCGGGCGGTGTAAAGTTTACGTTCAAACGTTTGTTCACTAAATTCTTTTGGTGCATTAACAAATAGTTGCATAATACGAGGTAGGGTTTTTAAAGCTTCCTCACCACAAGCCGCGCTATTTAAAGGCACGTCGCGCCAGCCGACAACAGAAAGTTCTTGTTGTTGTAGTTCTCTGGTTAATAAATCTTTTGCGTATTGAGCAAGTTCTTCATCTTGGTGTAAAAATACCATGCCTACAGCGTAAAGTGGTGCTAATCTATAATTTAACTCCTGCGCTAAGATTTTAAGGAAGCTATCAGGCTTTTTCAGCAATAAACCACAACCATCACCTGTTTTTCCATCGGCTGCGATTGCGCCCCGGTGAGTTAAATGATTTAACGATGCAATCGCCGTTGAAACCAGCCAATGACTAGGTTTCCCATCCATTTGAGCAATTAGACCGAAGCCGCAACTGTCTTTTTCAAAACTTGGTTGATAAAGTCCTTTGAGCATATAACTTCCTATTTTAAAGGTTAGAAATTAAAAGATAGATATTTTACTGTTTTAAAAAAATATATTTAAATCAAATCAATTAAGCTCTATCTTTTGCAGCCTTATATTTTTTATATATTTAGGAGTTACGCAGTTTTTCTCGTTATCTCGTTCCTACATGCCATGTAGGAATGCAGTCCAGACGCGCCGCGTCACGAGTCAACTCGACGTAGCACGTCGTAAAGGCATTCCCGCCAAGCTTGTGGGAACGAGATAACGAGACAAATCAATCGTTTGACACGTCAACTGCGTCATTCCTAATATTATTTGGTAACAGCAGAACCTTGCGAGTCTATAAGAATTTTTATAGATTGTCACTGTTTTCGTGAATGGGTAATGATGCAAAATTTTATAAAATATCCATATTAATCAATAAATTATATGATGTAACAAGGCTATCTTGCTTTGTTTTATTGTGGTGGAATATTGATGCTTTTCTATTTTTACAAGCAAGTACCATTATGAAAAAACACCGCATCCCCAAAAATAGTAACAAAACTCAACGACATTGTGAAATAGCTTGACAAGCCAAGCCTACAACATATTATTTGACAAATAATCTATTATTTCAGTGTATTTATGATTCCGCAAACTATTCAGCAACAAATCAGTGAATTACGCCACACGCTTAATCAGCATAATTATTACTATTATGTATTAGATCAGCCACGCATTCCAGACAGTGAGTACGATAGATTATTGCATCGTTTACAAGATTTAGAAACGCAATATCCACAATTAGTTACAGCAGATTCACCTACACAACGGGTTGGTGCTGCGCCGCTGGCTGCATTTGAAACAGTAAAACACCAAATTCCAATGTTATCGCTTAGTAATGCGTTTGATGCGAATAAAGTTAATGAGTTTAATCAACGAATTTGCGAACGTTTAAATCTAACACAAGTCGAATACGTTGCCGAGCCTAAGCTAGACGGTTTAGCAATTAGTTTACGTTACGAACATGGCGTTTTAGTGCAAGCTGCAACACGCGGTGACGGTTATCAGGGGGAAAATGTTACCCAAAATGTTAAAACCATTAAGGCAATCCCATTGCAATTACAAGCAGATTATCCACTGATATTGGAGGTACGTGGCGAAATATTTATGACAAAACAAATTTTTAATGAACTCAATGCGCAACGGCGGGCTAATAATAAAAAAGTTTTTGCCAATCCACGTAATGCTGCTGCTGGTAGTTTGCGTCAATTAGATTCTCGCGTGACAGCAACTCGACCGCTACACTTTTATAGTTATGCTATCGGCATTGTTGAGCAAGCTGATTTACCAAACAAGCATTATGACATGTTACAACAATTGAAAAAATGGGGATTGCCAACGTCGCCACTGGTACAAGTCGTCCAGGATACACAAGGCTGCTTACAATATTATCAACAAATTTTGCAACAACGTGACAAATTGGATTTTGATATTGATGGTGTAGTGTATAAAATCAATGACTTAGCGGCACAAAAAACATTAGGCTTTGTCTCACGTGCACCGCGTTGGGCTATTGCTCATAAATTACCTGCTCAAGAGGCATTAACACAAGTTTTAGCGATTGAGGTACAAGTAGGACGTACTGGAGCATTAACGCCTGTTGCGCGATTAGCTCCGATTAATGTGGGCGGTGTAATTGTGACTAATGCAACTTTACATAATTTAGACGAGGTACGACGTAAAGATGTACGAATTAGCGATACAGTCGTTGTACGACGAGCGGGTGACGTGATTCCTGAAGTGGTAAGTGTGCAATTAGAACAACGTGCTGTCGATAGCTTACCTTTTGAAATGCCAGAATTTTGTCCGGTTTGCCATTCTAAAACGGTGCGTATGGAAAATGAATCTATCATACGTTGTAGTGGTGGATTATTTTGCGCCGCACAACGTAAACAGGCATTGGAACATTTTGCTTCGCGGCGTGCAATGGATATTAGTGGTTTAGGTTCAAAAATTATTGCTCAATTGGTTGATAAATCAATGGTTAAGAGTTTAGCCGATATTTATAATCTCTCTCATGCACAGTGGTGTCTTTTAGATCGCATGGGCGACAAATCAGCAGATAATTTGCTCAATGCGTTAGAAAAAAGTAAAAATACGACTTTAGCACGGTTTTTATATGCTTTGGGGATTCGTGAAGTGGGTGAAACGACTGCTTATTTATTGGCGCAACATTTTGGACAACTAGATACATTGATGCAAGCTGATGTAGAACAATTAAAAGCAATAGATGGCGTAGGTGCAGTGGTAGCAAAAAGTATTTATCATTTTTTCCGCGAACTACACAACATTGAAGTCATTGAGCAATTAAAAGCGTGTGGCATAAATTGGTCGGAGCAGATGCCTAAGCAAGTTGAAACTTTACCGTTGCAAGGTAAGAGGATTGTTTTAACTGGTACATTGCATGGTATGAGTCGTGATGAGGCAAAACAGCGTTTACAAACTTTAGGGGCATCGGTAGTGAATAGTGTTTCAAAAAAAACTGATTTGGTAATTGTGGGAGAAAATGCAGGTAGTAAACTTGATAAAGCTCGGATGTTGAATATTGAGATTTTAGACGAAGAACAATTTATTGCACTTCTAGGAGATTGATAAAATTGAGTAAAAATCCACTTAGCTCTTAAACCTAACTCACCTGAGTTCGATGTAAGTACTCATATTGGGGCTAACGAGATTTTCAGCATATTTTCCTCGTCCCAATGGTCTCGGTTGGGGGGCAGCAAGGACGCTCCGCGTCTTGATTTATTGTGAGTTGCAAATATAGCGTAAAATTTTCATGTGAACTGCGTAACTTCTATTTTAGTAACTTCTTGCGAAAGCTACAACAGAGTCAATCTAAACTTATGAAATACGATTGGAAATATTTGGAAATATGGTGAAAATCCCGTTAGCTGCCCAATGTGAGGATCATGATTCTGAAAACTCTAATAATCAATTAATTTGAGAATTACCGCGTTAAAAGTTCAGCCGCTTGCTTGGCAAAATAAGTTAAAATACCGTCTGCTCCTGCGCGTTTGATGGAAACTAAAGATTCTAGTATCACAGCTTCTTCGTCTAACCAACCATTTTGTGCTGCTGCTTTTAGCATCGCATACTCACCGCTGACTTGATAAACAAATGTTGGTGCACCAAACTGATCTTTTACTCGACGCACAATATCCAAATAAGGCATACCCGGTTTTATCATGATCATATCTGCGCCTTCTTCCAAATCTAATGCCACCTCACGCAATGCCTCATCACTATTAGCCGGATCCATTTGATAACTATATTTATTACCTTTGCCCAACGCACCCGCAGAACCTACTGCATCACGAAATGGTCCGTAAAAATGAGACGCATACTTAGCAGAATAAGCTAAAATGCGCGTATTTTTTAAAGCATCCATTTCTAACGCTTGACGAATACTGTGGATGCGACCATCCATCATATCGGAAGGCGCGACAATATCAGCCCCTGATTCTGCGTGAGAAATTGCTTGTTTAACTAAAACGGTCACTGTTTCATCATTCAGCACGTAACCCGCCTCATCAATCAAACCATCTTGACCATGCGTTGTAAAAGGGTCTAATGCCACATCTGTGATAACGCCTAACTCTGGAATAGCTTTTTTTAAAGCCCGTACAGCACGTTGAGCTAAACCGTCGGGATTGTAAGCTTCTTTCGCATCTAAGGATTTTTTTTCTTTAGGTACGACTGGAAATAGGGCAATAGCTGGCACACCCAATTTTATAATCTGTTCTGCCTCTTTTAATAACTCATCAATACTCAATCGTGATTGACCCGGCATTGACTGAATTGGCTCACGCTGCTTTTTACCTTCAACAATAAATAATGGATAAATAAAATCATCTACAGTTAAAATCGTTTCACGCATTAAACGTCGAGAAAAATCATCGTAACGCATCCGACGCATTCGTAAACCCGGATAAGTGGTGAGTGTAGGAATCATATTATTGCCTTATTTTTATAATCTTTACCTTAAAACAAACTTTGGCTAATTATTTGTCTTGTAACTGTTACTCTAATGGATGATTTATTAAATGCTTTGCTCCAGTAGATATTTATAGGGTTGCAAACGACGCAATGCCTCTTTTTGCCATCGATCTGAGTGATTATTTTCTTCTAATGCGGTCAAACGCGAATGACAAAGAATCTGCAATAAAGCAGGCCAACGACCACTTTGCTCTAAAATCCACGCAACATCTTGCTCTGGAAAAGGAATCGGAGAACTGTTTATCAATTCTAAGGCTTCATTTTCTTCCAATTCGTCCAAATAAAACACATGTCCAAAAATATTGAAAAATGGTGATGGGCTGTGATGATCAACGATTAATTCATCTGGTGACTGGTGGGCTGTCATTAAAAAACCGATTTTACCACCAGCATGATTGCTACCTAATGAACGTAAACCCCACCAAAATTGCTCATCTAAATCATGCGCATTTAAACCTGCACCAATTTCGTCTAATAAAACTAATGTTGGAATTTCTAAATAATCATCAATCATTTCCATAAAGCTAACTAATTCGCACGGTTCTGGCACAGGCAAATCTAACTCAACCAGAATGTGACGCAGTAAACTTTCTTGGTAACACATACGCGGGTCTTGAAAATCAATAAATACCCACTGATAACCAGGACTTAACCAGTTATTACGTTGGGTTTCGCGTAGTTGCTCTTTTGGTGTTTCGATCACTCGGCGCAAATAGTGTAGCAATGAAGTTTTTCCACTACGTTTTAAACCGACTACCGCAACATGTTGTAATGGCATACATCGCCACACATCAAAAATACGTTTGACAACGTAATCACGACCAAAAAACTGGCTCGGCTCAGTAATCGGAGGACCAATGATGAATGGACTCCGATGCAGTGCTGTTAAAGAAATGGGCAAATCAGGCATAGATGCTGGCATCCCTTCAGGTGCAAATCCTGCTGCAATTAATAATTCGTCTCGTTGTTGAGCATTCAATCCCAAATATACTGCACAGCGTAACACATCTTTGCATTGGCGTGGACGTAAAACTTTACCACTTGACCACCGAGCAAGCGTTACACGACTTAAATTTAAATCCATCGCTAGTTGAGTCACACTTATATCCATTTGCTGCATGTGATGAATTAACAATTGCGCAAAAGTTGGTTTATCTGCTTTCGGAATAGATAAATTTGTCATGGAAAGATTTCGAGCTCTTTTTTTGCTAAACTTAGTTTAAATAAACGTCTATAATTATTACATTGAGATTTGGAGAATCACTAATGTTAAGACTGAGTATTTTAGTATTTTTTTACACTTTTATCAGCACTGTTTATGCAACCGATATGGTTGTCATTCGTGCCACCGACAATGCAGGCTATTCTACAGGTCAACTGTTAAGTAATCATGTCACTGTACAGTTACCTCAAGAAGCTGAGATGACAGTTGTGTTTGCTAGTGGTCAAGTATTGACTGTAGATTCTGGTTTTAAGGGAAGTTTAACCGATCCTGAACCACTTAAACAGTCAAATCAATTGGTGACAACGTTAGCCAATTTTTTGAGCGAACAAGCGAATATGCCGCCAACTCGTACAGGTCAGGAACGTCCATCTAGTGCGTGGCAGGTAGATATGACGAATAATAAACGTCACTATTGCATTGCACCATTAAAACAAGTCATCTTATGGCGACCCAGTAATGCCAGTAAAACGGCGGGTACATTGGAGATTAAACACGCACCGACCAGTAAACGGATCAAAACAGTTTGGCCTGCGCACAAAACAACTTTAGGTTGGCCAGAAACTTTGTCGGTGGAGTATGAAAATGAGTATACCGTTGAAGTAACCAATTTAACGGGACAACGTTTTTTCAAAAAATTGGTGTTGCACAAAATTCCTAGTGATTTACCAACTAAGTCGCATCAAGTTGTTTGGATGGTCGGTCGTGGGTGCGTACCGCAAGCAAATTTGTTATTGGCTAGTTTGAAATAAGTCACGTTCCTGTCGCAAGGGTGCGTCGTAAAAGAGTACAGAAAAAAGACAGTTTGTCTTCATACTATTTGCTTTTGCATTATACGCACTCCTTGCTTTGTGTTTTTAGCGATTTAATTTGTGTTCAGCTATCTTCATCTTTTTTAAGCGAATTTTACCGTATATGGATGTGAACAAAATGATTTCCGTGAACATTCTGCACTTTAATTTAGGCAAAGGAGATGATTATATTTGTTACGGTACAACTCATTTTATTGGATTACACAATCAAACTGAATGAGAATTCAGTGCAGAGCAAAAGCATTTATATTCAGTGCATTGCTAAGCGAAAGCGAAAAAACCCCTAGATGTCTTAAAAATGAATCCACAAGATAGAATCCATCTAAATAGGTAGTTACGTTATTCCTTTTCTCCTTTTTGCAGTTCGTTAACTATATTGTTGAAATAATTACTTTTTAATCTGTTTTGGATCAATATCCAGAGCGCGTAATTTCCGGTATAAATGCGTGCGCTCTAAACCAACTCGTGAGGCAACTTTACTCACATTACCGCCAAATTCTTGCAATTGATGCTCTAAATAATCGCGCTCAAATTGTTCCCGCGCTTCACGCAATGGTAAGTCATAAATCGAAACACCACTAACATTAACTGGGCGATGTTGGGTATTCAATACAGGCTCGATCTCTTCAACCTCGATATTATGATCTTCACCTAAAATGAGTAAGCGTTGAATCATATTCTTCAATTCACGGATATTGCCAGGCCAAGCGTAGTTGCGTAACCGATTTTGTGCCGCAACACTAAAACGTCGATAGGGTAAACCTTCTTGAGTAGCGAATAAATTAACATAAAAATCAAGTAGTTCAGGTACATCTTCACAATGTTCACGTAACGGCTTTAAATGTAACGATACAACATTAAGATGGTAATACAAATCTTCACGTAATCGCCCAGAACTAATCATTTGCTCAATATCGTATGCGGTTGCAGCAACCACGCGCACGTCAAATGGTACCGGTTCAGAACCCCCATTCCGCAAAAATGACTGATTTTCCAAACTACTGAGTAAACGCGCTTGTACATCTTCACTCATATCCGCAATATCTTTAATAAATAATGTCCCACCATCTGCTTGTTCCAAACGTGAAATTGTATTATTACCCTGACTACCAAATAATTCTAATGCTTGATTTTCTGGACTAATTCCAGCCATGCGCACGTTTACAAAAGGGCCATGACTGCGTTGACTCGTGTGATGAATATAACGCGCAAATAAAGTTCGACCAGTACCCGATTCACCGGTAATTAAAACTGATGTGACGTGCTGATTAATTTTTTTAACTTGATCGCGTAATTGTTTCATTGTATCGCTATGTCCAATTGGCTCTGTAACCATTTGTACATGTTTACGCAAACCATAATTTTCCTTTTGTAAAGTCGCCATTTCTAAAGCACGCTCTACAGTTATCAATAATTTAGAAATAGACAACGGCTTTTCAATAAAATCATACGCCCCCAGTCGAGTCGCTTCAACGGCTGTTTCAACTGTGCCATGTCCAGAAATCATAATGACCGGGCTGCCCGTGAAATTCGTTTCTTGCCATTCCTTTAATAAACTGATTCCATCAATATCAGGCATCCAAATATCAAGTAAAATCAAATCCGGCATAATGTCACGCCGCATGTCACGCGCCATTTTTCCATTTTCGGCGATTGAAACATCATAACCCTCATCTTCAAGGATTTCCTTGAGCAAGCCGCGAATATCTGGCTCATCGTCTACAACTAAAATATGTGGTTTTTGGCTATTAGAAGTCATGGTAATTTTCGATTTTTTTAATTGCTGATTATTGAAAATTATCAGCTTAAAAGTTGTTATGGTTACTTTTCACTAGTTAAACGAGAAGATGCTGGTATGGGTAGACGAATAGTAAGCCGCACGCCATTTTTATTCTCAATCCAAACCATACCGTGATGTTCTTCAATGATTTTTTTCACAATCGCCAAACCTAAGCCTGTACCTTTCGTTTTGGTCGTAACATAAGGTTCAAAAATCCGATCCAATAGTTCGTTCGGAATACCCATGCCTTGATCTTGAATAACCAACTCTACGCATTCGCTATTATCTTCTGCCACGTACTCAGTGCTAATCGTAATCAAACCATTTTCAGGATTGGCTTCTAGCGCGTTTTTTATGACATTATGCAATACTTGACGTAAACGTCCTTTATCTGCCTCGATATATGGTAATGGCTCGGTTAAATCTAAGTTTACTTTAATATTTTGATATAAATCAAGCACTTCTTTAATCAATTCATTAATATCTAAACGTTTTAATTGCATTGCTGGCGTGCGCGCATAATTAGAAAATTCATTGACCATATCTTTCATTACATCTACTTGATTAATAATAGTATTAGTCATGCGCAATAAGGTTTCAGTTTCCGATTCTGGTAATTTTTTCAAATATTTATGTTGTAAGCGTTCTGCGGACAATTTTATTGGTGTCAAGGGATTTTTAATTTCATGTGCCAAACGGCGTGCAACTTCACTCCATGCCTCGTTGCGCTGAGCTTGAATTAAAGTTGTAATATCATCAAATACAATCACATAGCCCGTATTTTCTACACCGCGAGTCATCACTTGCAATTGCGCACCCCGACACATTAACACTTTGCGTCCGTTGCTACCAAAAAAACTGATTTCAACACTCCATTCTTGAGTAACTTTTTTTACAAAGGGGTGCATGGCTTCGCATAAAACTTGTAATGTAGAGTGTTCTTGTTGTAAATCAATGAGATTTTGACCAATATAATTTGTTAAATCTGTTTCTAAAATATGTTCAGCGGCAGAATTAGCAGTGCGTAAGCGTTGTTTGTGATCGAATGAAATCACGCCTGACGACAAGCGACCCAATACCGTTTGTAAATAATTGCGTTGACTATCTGCGAGTAATTGGCTTTGACGCGCTGCACTTTGTGCTTGAGCTATTTTACGAGTCATATCATTAAATGATTCAACTAAAAAACCTAATTCGTCTAAACGAGTGACAGGTATTTGTCTGCGATAATCACCTGCGGCAACGGCTTTTGTGCCTTCAACTAGGTGGATTAATGGTGCGACAAAGCGACGTGCTGCAAAAAATGCAATCCAAACGGTGATTAAAAAACTTAATATTAACACCAGCGATAAAACTAAAGTAAAACTCATTTTTAATGGCTGATGTAAATAAGCGTGTTCTTTATAGCTTTCGTAAGACATTTCAACTTCGGTCGCCAAAATATTCATGGTTTCAGGTACGGGATATAAAGCGTGCAATAAGCGTAAATAGCCGTCTAATTTGAATTTTAGTAGTACGCGAATGAATAAACCTTTTTCTCCTAATGGTTCTAAACTACTGTAAACATTGGTTAATTTAATTTGTAATAAAGCATTTTCTGAGGGTGGATAAGAGGGTAATAACTGTTCAGTTTCTTCGCCGCTAAAAACGACAATCTGCCCGTTAATGCCTAATAGACTCATTTCATACGCACCAAGCTTGTGGCGTAGTGCATTGATTTTTATTATATACAGACTTTTAGGCGTAGTTTTTAATTCAGCGGCGGCGGTTTGAGTTTGACGCAAGGCAGTTTTAATCCGATCATCTAAAGCAGATTTAGTTAATTCTAAGGCGTTAAACATTGTATTTTCAATATTTACATCAAACCAACTATCTAAGCGTTGATTTAAGAAATCTATTGAAAAGTAATACACAATGGTGACCGGAACACTAGAAAGCGCGACGAGTAGACCTAATAAACGGAAAGTTAGTCTTGAGCCTACACGACGTTTTAAAACTGCTGTGAATAATTGGCGTAGGTTTAAGATAATTAAAGCAAGTAGAGCGACTAGTGCTAAACTATTAATAATTAAGAGTAAAGTATATAAATTTTCAAATTGAGCTGAGTTGCGTAGTGCCTCAGAAGTCAGGTGCAAAGAGGTGAAGAGCGCACCAAACAAAATAAATCCTACAAGCAAGTTCAAACGTTTTTTAATAAAATTTAGGCTGTACATAAATCATGGCAGCTTATCGGTTGTTGATACGTCATGATATTGTATAGTGATAATAAAATCTATTTTTGATTGGTAGAAAGTCTACACAGCAATTCTTATTTTAAATTTTACGGTGGGCACTCCGATATAAGTGTGTCTAACGAGTCTGTTAAAATATTCAATACATTTATTTCTCAAAGGTATAACGAATGGCAAAACCATTTTTAAAATGGGCGGGGGGGAAATATAAATTATTAGCTCAATTAAGCAATTACTATCCTCCAGCACTCAAACAGCAAAAAGTTAAAAAATATATCGAACCTTTTATTGGTGGTGGCGCAGTTTTTTTTGATGTCATGCAAAATTTTGATGTTGATTCTGCATATATTTCTGATGTCAATCAAGACTTAATTTTGACTTATCAGGTCATTCAACAAAAACCCAGCGCATTACTTGATTTTTTACAGCAATATCAAAAAAATTACGATAAAACCCCACAAGATAAACGCCAAACATTATTTTTAAATATTCGTACAGATTTTAATCAACAACGTTCTGCAATCAATGCTACACAATTTTGTGATAATTGGCTTATTCGTGCAGCACAACTGATTTTTTTGAATAAAACCTGTTTTAATGGCTTATTTCGCCTAAATGCTAAAGGTGAATTTAATGTGCCTTATGGAAAATATAAAACGGCTAAAATACTAGATGAAGCAAATATATTGGCTATTTCAGCAATTTTACAAAAAACTGAGATTGCTTATCATGACTATCAATTAATAGAAAATCAAGTTAATTCAAATAGTTTTGTTTATTTTGATCCTCCTTATCGTCCATTAACACAAACCGCTAATTTTACAACTTATTCAGGTTCAGAATTCGATGATAATAACCAACGACAATTGGCTCAGTTTTATCAAAAATTAGATAAAGAAAAACAAGCCTACTTGATGTTATCAAACTCAAATCCTAAAATGATCGACCCTAAAGATACATTTTTTGAACAATTATATTATGATTACCATATTTACCAAATTTCTGCCAATCGAGCAATTAATTGTAAAGGTAATAAACGTGGCAAAGTTTCTGAGTTATTAATTACGAGCTACAACCTGTTATTGGAATAAAATTAAATTATAATAATGAAATTAATAGATACACACGTTCATTTTGATGATGATAGTTTTAACGCTGACCGAGACGCTGCTTATAACAGGGCTGTTGCCAATCAGGTACAAGCGCAAATTGTACCCGCAATTCACGTAGGACAATGGGAGCAAGTGCGTGATGTCTGTCGGCGTTACCCGCATCTATATTCTGCTTACGGATTGCATCCTATTTTTTTAACGCAACATCGCTTTGACCATTTAGAACAATTACAACAATGGATCGAATCAGAAAAACCGATTGCAGTAGGAGAGTGTGGGTTAGATTTCTATTTAAAACAATTAGATGTTAAACAACAACTTGATTTTTTCGCAGCTCAACTACAAATCGCTAAAGATTTTGATTTACCAGTCATTATCCACGCCCGCCATGCAGTAGATGCCGTTATAAAACAAATCCGCCTTGTTGCTCAATCGCGTGGTGTCGTGCACAGTTTCGCGGGCAGTGAACAGCAGGCTAATCAATTGATTAATTTGGGTTTTTATTTGGGATTTGGTGGTACGATCACTTATGAACGGGCTAAACGTTTGCATCGTCTCGTTAAAGTTTTACCATTAGACAGTATTTTGTTGGAAACAGATTCACCCGACCAGCCGCTAGCAACTCGTCGCGGACAACGTAACGAACCCGCTTATTTAATCGAGGTATTACAAACAATTGCGCAGTTACGTCAGCAACCCTGCGAACAAATCGCTGCCGCTACAACAAAAAATGCAATCACGTTGTTTAATTTAACACTCAGTTAGTTAAAAAATTTTCTTAATGGCTTATTGTTTAATTTTTATTTATCTATCTATAAGTATTGTTTCCTATCCGTAACGGGATTACTGAGAAATTATCCATTGAAAATACCGATGTTTTATTGCTATTCTGCTTTAAAAGCTTTATCCTTCGCTTTTACGAAATTGCTTGAGACACCATTATAAAGTAGCTTAGACCATGACGCGCTATCCACTCACCATTATTCTATGGCTGTTTACACTCACTTGCACTGCGGCTGAGGACTGTGAACAACGTATCATCCAAGCCTCTCAAGTTGATTTTCAACAAGCTGTAGCGCTTTATCAACAAAATCTCCAACATTGTGACGGTGAATTATTAGCTGATTCTATTAGTCATTTAGGTAATTTATATCTTGAACATGGACAGTATGCTGAGGCTTTAAAATATTTAGAACAGGCTTTAGCTACACGCAAAAAATTGTACGGCGATACGCATTTATACGTGGCGTATAGCTTAAATGATTTGGCAAGCGTTTATAATGCACAACAATTATTTGAACAAGCAGAACCATTATTTATACAGGCATTAGAAATTAAACAAGCCGTGCTTGGTGAAGACAGTATAGAAAATGTAAACAGTTTGAATAATTTAGCTGTGTTATATATAGATAAAGCCGCATACGCAAAAGCTGAACCTCTGCTAAAAAATGCCTTAAAAATCCTTAAACAACATCAAGCCGAGCCGCATAAAATGGCGACTACGCAAAATAATTTAGCTTTGTTATACACTTACTTAGGTGATTATGAGCAAGCTGAACAACTTTATAAAATTGTATTGGAAGCGCGCAAGGCACATTACGGGCAAGATCATCACCGTGTTGCGAATAGTTTGAATGCAATGGCATTGATGTATCAATATCAAAAAAAATATGAGCAAGCTGAAATATTGTACGCCCAGGCTTTATCAATTTGGAAAGCGTATTACGGGGAAAAACATCCAGTTGTTGCAACGACGTATAATAATTTGTCTGCGTTGTATCGCCAACAGGGAATGAACGAAAAAGCAGAGAGTTTTCAACAATATGCGCTAACAATCCGTCAACAAACACTTGGTGTAGGACATCCTAAATTAGCTGATAGCTTAAATAATTTAGGCGTGATATATGAGCGCGCCAAGAATTTTGAGGAAGCGAAACAATATTATTTGCGTGCTTTGCAAATTGCACTTTATAACCAGCAACCGGAGTTGTTATGGCTGGTGCAAAATAATCTTAGTGATTTATTGGCACGTCAGAAATATTATTCAGCCGCTATTTTTTGGCGTAAACAAGCCGTAAATACATTACAAAGTTTGCGTATTTCAATTAGTGATCTGGATGAAAATTTGCGCAAATCATTCATTGAAAACAAATCGGATGTGTATGCTAAATTAGCGGATTTATTGATGCAGCAAGGGCGTTTAATCGAAGCACAACAAGTATTAACTATGTTTAAGGAAGAGCAATATTTTGATTTTGTTGAGCGCGACGGTACGGCAGATATTCGTACTACTCAAGCTTTATATAATCCCGCTGAACAACAATGGATTGCAAGTTTTAATGAATCAAAACAAGAGCTTATGAAAATTAGACAAAAATTAGAAGCGTTGGAGGCTGAGGCAAAAACTGTAGCAAAACAAGCTGAATATCAAGCATTACAAACGGAATTTGAGCAATTAAAATTACAAGATTATTTAGATAATTTGCTTAAAACAGATAAACAAGTGGATATAAGCGATGTAGGAAAGGGTAATTTAGAAAAATTACAGCAATTGCAAAAAACCTTAAAAAATTTAGGGGAAGGTGCAGTGTTATTGCATTATCTGATGACGGATCAAAAATTACGCATTATCTTAACTACTGATAAAATGCAAATTACGCGCGATGCGGAGATTACTAAAGCTGATTTAAATTTTAAAATTGCGACTTTTCACAAATTGTTGCAAGACCCAATTAAAACGCCTCTTGTTGAAGCTCATGAATTATATAATTATATTATTAAGCCCATTGCACAGGATTTAGAAGAAATTAATGCCAAAATTTTAATGCTCTCTTTAGATGCAACATTAAATTATGTATCGATTGCAGCATTGTATGACGGTAAACAGTATTTAATCGAGAAATATGCCTTAGTTTCTTATAACGAAGCGTCGCACACAGAATTACAATCTAAACCTGTACAAAATTGGAAAATTGTTGGTTTAGGTTTGAGTGACGCAGTATTGGATTTTAATCCATTACCGACCGTTGTGACTGAATTGGATAATATTATTCGAGAAGAACGCGAAGATGACAAAGGTATTATTGACGGTAAATCATTCTTAAATAAAGCATTTTCTGAAAATACCTTTCAAAGCGTATTAGGGCAAGAATTTTCACTTATGCACATTGCCAGTCATTTTGTTTTTACCCCAGGTACGCATAAAGATTCTTATTTGTTGTTGGGTAACGGAGATAAGTTAACGCTTGATAAAATTAGACAAAAATATCGTTTTGATAATTTAGATTTACTTACTTTGTCCGCATGTGATACCGCAGTAGGGAATTTAGCAAATGGAAGGGAAATTGAAGGTTTTGGCGCGTTAGCACAGAATCAAGGGGCAAAAGGTGTTATTGCTACTTTATGGCCAGTCAATGATGAAAGCACCGGACAATTTATGCAACATTTTTATCAACTCTATGTACAAGAAAATATTAATAAAGCGCAGGCAATACAGCAAGTTCAACAAGCATTTATTCGCGCAGGACAACTTGAAGCCGAACCTTCTGAATATCCTTATTATTACGCTAAACCCTATTATTGGGCACCGTTTATTTTGATGGGAAATTGGTTATAATAAGTTTTAGTGTACATGTTAAGGATTCATGAAATGTCATTTCTAAAGAGAAATCAAGCCATTATTCCGTCTTGGTTATTGATTGTATTGCTATTTCTTCCTAGTCTTAGTTTTGCAGTCGGCAGTGGTATACACGCCATTAATTTCCTCTGGATTGCTTTACTTCTGCTAATTGCAAAAATGTCAAGTTTAATCGAAAAATGGGGACAACCTGCTGTTTTAGGTGAGATTCTTATTGGCGTATTGCTGGGTAATTTGGTGTTGCTTGGCTTTAATCATTTTGAGTACGTTAAACATAATGAGTTAATTCAATTTTTAGCTGAATTGGGTGTTGTCATTTTACTGTTTCAAATTGGCTTAGAATCCAAAGTTGAAAACATGAAGAAGGTTGGTGTTAAAGCTCTGCTTGTCGCTGTTGTCGGCGTTATCGCTCCTTTTGTATTAGGTACTTACGTTGTTGGTCCTTGGTTGATACCGGGATTGTCTAGCAATGCTTATCTTTTCTTAGGCGCAACGCTAACTGCTACGTCGGTTGGTATTACGGGACGTGTTTTTAAAGATTTGAATAAGTTGCAAACACCAGAAGCACAAATTGTTCTGGGTGCGGCTGTGATTGATGATGTCATTGGGTTAATTATTTTGGCGATTGTCTCCGCGATTGTGACAACAGGAGCAGTGGACTTAATTTCTATTGCTATTATCACTTTGAAAGCATTTATTTTCTTGCTTGGTTCGTTATTTATTGGGCAATTTATCGCTAATATTGCAGGTAAACATTTGCCGCGTATTCATGCAGGTTATGGTATGCAGTTTACATTAGCGATTAGTTTTTGTTTAATTTTTGCCTATTTAGCGTATTTAGTTGGTTTAGCCCCAATTGTAGGTGCTTTTGCAGCAGGTTTAGTATTAGAACCTTTGCATTTTGAAGCGTTTGATAATCCAGAAGTAACCCATGAAGTAAAACAAATTATGGAAAATTCTTATGACGAAAAAGCGAAGCAAGATATTCACAATATTATGGAAAAACATGGCGAACATCATGTTGAAGAATTAATTGCGCCGTTGGGTTATTTTCTTGTACCGCTATTTTTTGTCATGACGGGTATGCAGGTGAATTTAGCAACCTTGACTGATCCAAATGTGATTGCAATTGCGTTAGCTGTTACGGTTGCCGCGTTTGCGGGTAAAGTTGTTGCGGGTTCGGTTGCAGGCTCTGGTGTCAATAAATGGATTATTGGTTGGGGTATGGCACCGCGTGGTGAGGTCGGTTTGATTTTCGCTATGATTGGTAAGCAGTTAGGTGTGGTATCGGATGCGTTGTTTTCAGTTATTATCATCATGGTGATTTTAACGACTTTGCTAACGCCAATCATTTTAAATTATTTATTGAAAAAACAACATTAATTTTTAATATCCTCAATTCATTAAAGTGCTCGTCTCAATGATCTCCGTTGGGACGAAGAAAATTCTTTCTACATAACTGCGTCAGTGGCTCATTCTACATGGTGCGTGGAACGAGATTTTTCCTTGTGACGACGCAGCGTCATCAGCCAACTGGACGCACTAGCGTCCTACGACCGTAACGTTTAAAACGGGAATTGCTGATATAAAAAGGGTAGCGTTTCTTTCAATAATTTGTCTAATGCGCCTTTATTTTGTTGTAAATATTGCAATCCATTTTGACCTGTTAGGCGACGGAGTGTCGGATTTTCCGCATATAATTCAACTGCTTGCAATAGAGTCTGTGCATTATTCACTTGTTTACCTGCGCCTACCGCTAAGAGTTGCTGACTGATTTCTTTAAAAGTAAAAACATGCGGTCCAAAAATCACTGGTAAACCCACAGCCGCAGGCTCAAGTAGGTTATGCCCACCAATCGGTAGTAAACTGCCACCAATAAAAGCAATGTCACTCGCAGCAAATAATAATTGTAATTCACCCATCGTATCGCCTAAGTAAACATGCGTATTCTCATCACAAACTTGTTTTAAACAACGTCGGACTATACGTAAATCATATCGCTGACATAATTTTGCAACACTATCAAACCGTTCTGGATGACGTGGTACTAAAACTACTAGTAGATGTGGAAATTTTTTCATCAAAATACGATAAACATTAAGAATAATCTGCTCTTCACCTTCGTGGGTACTCGCTGCAATCCAAATTAAACGCGCATTCCCCCATTGCTGACGCAGTAATTTTGCTTGTTCAATCAAATTGTCTGCTAATTGCAAATCAAATTTAATGCTACCAGTCACACTAATCCGTTTAGCATCCAAACCGAGTTGAATAAAGTGTTGTTTATCTTGTTCCGTTTGCGCAGCAACGTGATTGAGATTAGCTAAAATATGTCGTGTAAAAGGCTGGATTCTAGCGTAACCGCGTGTAGATTTTGCCGATAAACGTGCATTAGCTAAAATCACTGCAATACCGCGTTGACGACAAGCTGTTAGTAAATTTGGCCACAATTCAGTTTCCATTAAAATGAGTATGTTAGGCTGAGTATTGCGCAAAAAACGTTGCACTGCGTCTGGATAATCATAAGGTAAGTATGCGTGTTGTACAGTTTGTTGAAATGCGGTAATAACACGTTCTGAGCCGGTTGGTGTCATTGTGGTGATTAAAAAATGGGTGTTGGGATAAATTTGTTGCAAACGTCGCACTAAAGGAATGGCAGCCTGTACTTCTCCTACTGAAACCGCGTGAATCCAAATTGCATTTTTTTGTAATGCTGGTATAAAGCCGAATCGTTCTGCAATGCGTTGGCGATAGGCTGGAGCTTGTTTACTTCTCAAGTATAATTTTAATAAAATTAATGGAGTAAGTAGGTAGAGTAAGAAAGAATATAGTATCTGCATAATGTGAAAAATGGGTATGACGATGAAGTGATTTGCTCTACATAAAATATCAAAAAGTATCAAAAATCTTGAAATAGTTGCGTAAAACAAGTTTTTATATTTTTTATATAGAACTGGTTTGAAATTTTAGCAAATATCGTAGAGACAAGGCATATCTTGTCTACAAAACCTTGTCTCTTTGACTCGTGACGCGGCGCGTCTGGACTGCATTCCTACACGGCGTGTAGGAACAAGAAAACGAGAAATATTTTTTATATATTGCTAATTTTGCTGTGCAAAGTAGTCACGAGTGAGTTTGAAAATCACTGGACTTAATAATACCAGTGCAATCAAGTTTGGCAATGCCATAAGTGCATTTAACGTGTCTGCTAATAACCAAACAAAATCAAGTTTCATCATTGCGCCAATCGGAATGGCTATAATCCACAATATGCGGAAAGGAACAATGGCATTTACACCAAGCAGGTACTGTACACATTTTTCGCCGTAAAAACTCCAGCCTAACATAGTAGTAAATGCAAATAAAACTAGACCAAAAGTGACAATATAACCGCCCATGTTTGGCAATGCGTGTTCAAACGCGGCTGATGATAAGGCTGCACCGCTGATGCCTTCTGTCCAAACACCAGAAATTAAAATCACTAAACCTGTAATGGTACAAATAATAATTGTGTCGATGAATGTACCTAGCATCGCAATTAAACCTTGACGTACAGGGCTATTTGTTTGTGCTGCTGCGTGAGCAATAGGCGCACTACCTAGACCCGCTTCGTTAGAAAATACGCCTCTTGCTACACCATACCGTAGTGCAGCCCACACCGCCGCACCTGCAAAACCGCCTTGCGCTGCAATAGGTGTAAATGCGTGAGTAAATACTAAATTTAACGCATCTGGAATTTTTTCTGCGTGAACAATTAAAATTGCCACACCACCTAATACATATAAAATCGCCATTGCAGGAACAAGTTTACCCGCTACTTCTGCAATCCGGCGAATACCACCAATTAATACTAAGCCTACAAAGAGCGCCATAATAAAACCAGTAATTTTTGGGTCTACGTTAAAATTGCTTTCTAATGCGGCTGCAACTGAATGAGCTTGCACCATGTTACCAATACCAAAACCTGCGAATGCACCAAAAAAAGCAAATACGCCCCCTAACCAAATCCATTTACTGCCTAAGCCATTTTTAATGTAATACATAGGTCCGCCAATGTGATTATTATTCGCGTCTACTTCACGATAATGTACGGCACAGACAGCTTCGGAATATTTAGTAGCCATACCTACCAGAGCTGTACACCACATCCAAAATAAGGCGCCCGGACCGCCTAAAAATATTGCTGTGGCTACACCTGCGATGTTACCCGTACCAATGGTTGCAGAAAGTGAGGTCATTAATGCGTTAAATGGGCTAATATCACCAGAACCACTTTGTTTTCGCCCTTGCAATAATAGTGAAAAACCATAGCCTAATTTGCGTATTGGCATAAACATCAAGCCAATGGTCAAAAATAACCCTACCCCTAAAATTAGTATTAACATAGGTGGTCCCCACGCAATACTATTGACTTGATTGACAATTTCAGTAATAGATGTCATAAAATCACGAGTGTCATTCGTTTCCATGTTTTTTCACCTTTTTTTATTAATGTCACATAAAATGCGCTGTTAATATTAGCGGTATGCGATCAAGAATACAAACCATACTTTTAGAATCATGAATTAACGATTTAAAATAAATTTTTTTAATTGTTCCAATAATAACAGGAAATTATTATGTTACTCAATCGTGATTTTTTTACCTTATTTGACTTACCAATTGATTTTGAAGTAGATATGCAACGATTAACGACGTGTTATCAGGAATTGCAACGCACAGTACACCCGGATAAATACGCGAATGCACCGCAGCGTGAACGGCGTTTAGCTTTGCAGCAAGCAGCACATATTAATGAGGCATTTAATACTTTAAAATCACCTTTGGCGCGCGGACGTTATTTATTACAGTTACAAGGTATTGATGAACAACAGAATACGACAATGGACAGTGCATTTTTAATGCAGCAGATGGATTTGCGTGAATCGCTTGCTAGTATAAATAGTGTTGAAGTATTAAATGATTTTTTAAGTCAGTTGGAACAGCAAACGCAGGATTTAATTAAGCAATTAAAACAGCAATTTGCTGATAAAAATTATGTTCAAGCGGGTGATACAGTGAGAGAATTACAGTTTTTGCAGAAACTCAATCAGGAAGCAATGCAATTAGAAGAGGATTTGCTAGATAGTTGAAATTTCAGGAGTTTTAATTTTTTACTACGCCAGATAAGGAAATAAAATGCTCTAGGTGAGAAGTTATTTCCTTTACATTTTTGGACAACCATTAAATGCTAGCTTCGACTGGAACGATACTTACAAATTTACGATTTTTAGGACCTTTGACTTCAAATAGCACGGTACCGCTTGCTTTCGCAAATAAAGTATCATCTTTGCCAATACCGACATTTCGTCCTGGATGAAATCGTGTGCCACGTTGACGAACAAGAATGTTACCTGCGATAACCTCTTGACCACCAAAGCGTTTTACACCTAAGCGTTTAGACTCAGAATCACGACCGTTACGACTACTACCACCTGCTTTCTTGTGTGCCATGATAAATCCTTTAAGCTTGAATATCAGTAATTTCGATTTCTGTTAAATATTGACGATGTCCCATTTGTTTACGATGGTGTTTACGTCTTCTGAATTTGACAATTTTAACTTTTTTGTCCCGAATTTGCGCTCTAACAGTCGCTGTTACTTTTGTACTTTCAATGATGGGTGTGCCAATTTGAATGTTTTCCCCATCAGTCAACATTAATACTTCGCTAAAATCAACTGTATCGCCTTCGTTTACTTCAAGTTTTTCAATTCGGAGTACATCACCTTTTGCAACTTTATATTGCTTGCCCCCTGTTTTGATAACAGCATACATGTTAAGCTTCTCCGCACTAACTATTTAAAATTAAACGAGTAAGTTTATTCAATTTTTATGATAAATACAAGTGTTTATATAAGATTTTTTAAAACATTCCTACACAACTGGTTTGAAATCCTAGTAAATATGTTAGAATAACATTATAATTTACATTAAACTATCTACAGCAGGATGTCACTTAATACCATTGCATTACATCTGTTCTTCGTTGCTTGTGAATTTATTATCATCAGTGTTGTCCACTTAGAATTTTTTTTAACTGTTGTTGTAATTCTCCGTGCAAATTATCTAACAATTTATCTATTAACCCGCTGTCTCTCCATTGCTTATAATGCCAGTATACTGTTGAATATGGAGGAAAATCCTTCGGCAAATCTCGCCAATTGCACCCACTTTTCAGTTGATACAAGATGGCATTGAAGATGACTCTATATGACCATTTCACAGGACAGGTTCGTTTTTTGGAAGATAAATGTTCTAATAATAATGGCTCTACTATTGACCATTCTTCATCAGTTAAGTCACTTGTGTAAGACATCATTTTCAGCCTTTATATTCTGGATACTTTATAATTATATTTTAACACGTTTGTTAAGATTTCAAACCAGTTCTTATAGAACTCATTTAATATCTGCTGTTTTAATCTTTTTGTGGTTAAGACGCAGAGCGTCTTGACTGCATTACAACGGAGACCGTTGTAACGGTGCGCCTGTAAAGGCACTTTATCAACATGGTGAAAGTCCGTGTAGGAGTA
>CAYMCP010000034.1:0-36467 GCA_964388965.1 uncultured Thiotrichaceae bacterium
TACTAAATAAAGTTGACTTAACTGATGAATGGGAAATTGAGAAACAACTTATTACCGCTCAACAACAGCAGGGTTGGAAAATTCTTTATACCAGTGCCAAAACTGGCGAAAATATTGAAGCTGCTTTTACTGAATTAGCAACACAATTAATCGCATAAGGAGTTCTTTCATGTCAACCCTTTCAACACTTCCTCTTAGCATTACCAAATATATTCACTCGATGTGGATGGCAGAAATGCTCGTGACTTATCTCCACGTAGATAAATATGGTTTATTGAAAAACTGGGGGGGACATCCGCATTATTATGGCTTAACAAGTTTAGAAACCGATGTACTCGTCAACGAACAAATTGTTTTTTTAGAAGGCTTATTACCCGTTGTTCATACACAACTTATTGAATTTATTTGCATGGAAAACGGTCGCTATGCGCATGTACACCTTGTACCTGACAATGGTAGCACTTGGGTATTATTGCTTGATGCAACGAATGAATACCACCGTCAGCAGAAATTACAACAACAATTAAATGAATTAAGTATTCTCAGTTATCGCCAAAGTCAAGTTGTACAAAAATTAGAAGTAGCGCGTGAATCATTAATTGAAGACAAAAATCAATTGGAAAAAATCAATAATTTAAAATCACGTTTTATTGCTGGTCTATCCCATGAATTACGCACACCACTTTCCTCCATTGTCGGCTACACAAAATTGCTAAATGAAGCAAAACAAAACGATGAAGAAGAAACGACTTATTTAACTAATGTTAAAACCAACGCTGCTCATTTATTATCTTTGATTGATACCTTGCTAGAGCAAACACGAATCGAAAACGGCAATGTCAATTTACACCCAACTCAAAGTGATCTAGCTGAATTGTGTGAAAGTTTAAAAAGCGTGTTTTTTCCTGTTACACTAGATAAAAAATTAACATTTAGCATTACAACAACGATACCTTTACCTCATGCTGTTACAGTAGACGAAGTGCGAGTACGTCAAATATTAATCAATTTAATTAATAATGCAATAAAATTCACCGACAAGGGGAAAGTAAATTTAGAAGTGGCATGGCAAGATGATAAATTTTACTTCACGGTGACGGATACGGGTTGTGGTATTCCGCAGGAACAATTAGACAAAATTTTTACTGCATTTCATCAAGTTGATACAAATTCGCCAGTAGGTATGGGTTTAGGTTTGGCAATCAGTTACGAGCTTGTCCAACGTATGCAGGGGGAATTAAGCGTAACGTCTACAGTTGGTAAAGGTTCGACATTTAAGGGTTTTGTTCAAGCTCCTATAGCCTGTAATCTGAAACCAGAATTACATCAATCTACTAAACCCGTTGTACGCAATGCCCAAGAAATGAAAGTATTATTAGCAGAAGACAGTGTTTATCTGAGTTCACTCATGCAAATTTATTTGGAAGAGGCGGGTTATCAAGTAATAAAAGCAATTAACGGTTCAGAAGCATTAACATTATTTGAAAAAACCCAACCTGATGTACTCCTTATGGATATGCAAATGCCTGTTTTAAATGGCTATGAAACAACAAAACGCTTGCGAGAACAAAACGTTAAGAAGCCTATTATTGCAATTTCAGCCTCTACTTTACCAGAAGACCATAATTATGCTCTGGAAATTGGTTGCCAACTCTATTTAACAAAACCCGTTCGAGCCGATGTTTTAATGGAAGCAATTAACACAGTGTTAAAAAGTTAATACATGATTCTCTGGTGCGAATATACACTTGTATTTTTCTGTCATTTTTTCCCAATTTTGGTTTTGATGACCGCACCATAAAAGTTGAATAATTCTTTATATCGATAATGTATCGTATGATAATATATAATTTAACTATAAAAAACATAAATTACTTTATTTAAAGTAAAGCACAACCGTTCTACTCCAATCCCTTTCATATAATTACTTTGTTTTTAGGTATATTTTCTTGATTATGCTCCTCTGTCCTAAAAGTGCAACATAGCCTATCTAAACTAATGACATGTCTACTATCCATTTCCATATCAATCCATGTCTAATCTACAACGAGATACTGAACAATCAGGATTTTCAATACTAACACTTATGTCTAGCATACTTTTCATTTCAACAACACTAATCAGCTTAGGCTTATTTATATTTTATCAAATAAGTTTGGAAAATTTACAAAAAGAGCTGGTAGTGGAGCAACAACGAAAGGCTGATGAAATCGCTAATAAATTAGAAAATTATTTGCTTTATGCGCAACAAATTGTCAATACAACTGCAAAACTTATCGCGCCAATACAACAAGATACAAAAACAGTAGAAACATTACTTAAACGCATTTTATCTTCAGCACCAACTGAGACAATTTACGGTATTGGTGTATGGTATGAGCCTTATCAATTTGATCCGCAAGTAAAATATTTTGGTCCTTATGTTCATCGTGATTTAGATAATCTGCAAACGACTGTCTTAACTTATGAATGGACAACAGCAGAATATGATTTCCATCAACAGCATTGGTATCGCTTAGGGATGGAAGCACAAGGTAAGTTAGTATTTTCAGAACCTTATTTTGACACGAATTTAATTTATATGAGTGCGCTTGTTTCATTCGATCATCAAGGTAGTGAGACGCTAGGTATTGTTAGTGTGGACATGGTATTGCCCCAATTATCTGAGTTAATTTTAAATTTAAATAACGAAAATGAAATTATTTATGTTTCCACTGCAAAAAATGCACTTTTAGTTCATCCACAGCAGCAGCAATTGTTACAATACGCAGCCCAACAAGATAAAACTGCATCACATCTTTTGGATTTATCTTTAGCTGATTTAGAAAAATTTAATCAACAATATCCAGTTTTTAAACAAATTTTAACGAATACGACGCAAGTAGCAGGCGTCAATTGGACGGTGCATATTGTGGCAAATAAAGAAATTTTAATGAGTAATGTTAGACAATTAGGCAATACTATTTTAGGTGTAATCATGTTGCTGTGGCTTGTTGTATTAATAGGTATTCCGTTGTTAAGCCGCGCTAATCGACACACGCATGATGTAGAATTAAAAAATGAGCAATTAACAGCTAATAACGATGAATTAGAGCGACGAGTAGAAGAGAGAACACAAGCATTACAACAAGCTTATGCTGAAATTCAAGATTTGAATGAACAATTAACCTCTGAAAATGTACGAATGCGTGCCGAATTGGATATTTCACATCGATTACAACAAATGTTGTTGCCAAAAGAAGATGAATTACAATTAATTAACGAATTGGATATTGCAGGTTTTATGCAGCCAGCTTGCGAAGTGGGTGGCGATTATTACGATGTATTACAATACAATGGAAAAGTTAAAATTGGGATTGGTGATGTCACCGGGCATGGTTTGGAAAGTAGTGTTTTAATGTTAATGGTGCAAACTGCGGTGAGAACCTTGCTAGTACACGAAGAGTCTGATGTGATTCGCTTTTTCAGAACATTAAATCGAATAATTTATGATAATGTCCAACGCATGAAATCAGATAAAAATCTTAGTCTAGCTCTGTTAGATTATAAAGATGGTCAATTAGTATTAAGTGGACAGCATGAAGAAATGTTAGTGATTCGATGTAACGGCATTGTGGAACGGATTGATACGATAGATTTGGGTTTTCCAATCGGTTTGGAACAAGAAATTACGCCATTTATCAATCAACATAAAGTGAGTTTACAGGTGGGTGATGTTGTTATTTTGTATACCGACGGCGTTACAGAGGCTGAGAATCAACATAAACGTTTATATGGTTTGGAGCGTCTATGCCAAATTGCGCAGCAATGTCGAATGAAATCTGCCCAAGAAATTCGTCAAACGATTGTTGAGGATATTCAAGATTATATTGATGAAATGTATGATGATATTACTTTGGTGATTATCAAGCAAAAATAATTTTATTTAATTTTTTATAGCAAAATATGAGCATATATCTATAACTTTTTTTAATCGTATAATAATTACTTTTGCGCTATGGCTTATACGGATATTTCAATCTGACTCGTAACTGTCGGAACGTATCCTGATCCAACATATCATGCCATATTATCAAGCGCATTCTTTTACGTGAGTAAACGGCTCTAACATTCAAAATAACAACCGACAGTTGCGCATAATTGTTGATCAATAACTCAGTACGCTGACCATCTTTTAATAGTAAATATTGTTTTAAGGCTAATTCTCCATTATCATCGTCAATTTGCTGTAAAATAACTAAGCGGCTGTCGTAAAGTGGGTGTCCAATAAAACAAGTATCATATCGATAACTTCGCCACGCGCTTAATATAATCAATAGCCCTAATGTTAAAATTGACAAGTCAGCGTAGAACCACCCTATTACAACTACAATGCTTAATGTAGAAAAATGTAATGATAATAATAGGATACTAAACGTTAGTGAGAACTGTGGCTTAATGTGAAGTGTCTGTGTAAAGCGATTGTCTGAAATATAATCCAGTAATAACATAAACCTAGCTCATATACTTGTGATAATACCTAAAAAATCATTCGCATCTTATTAAAAAGTATGGTTAAATACGCCACTACACTACCTGAATTTAAATAAAACTGAGGGTTTCTTTATGAAAAGTTACTCCATCATTGCACTATTTATACTTGCAATTGGGCTGAGTGCTTGTAGTCATCGTCCAATACCTGTTGCAACATCTTATAAATCTTCGTCACAGCAAAAAATGCAAGCGGCTCATCATTGGAATGTGCTTGCAGCGCATGTCGCTAAACGGCTTAAAGATACATTAGATGTTACATTTCCAGATATTAATTCCCAACCACCAATACATATCCGTTATACCAAAGATCATGAAGAAGTCCCATTTGGTAAGGCGTTTTATCACATGTTGCGTACACGTTTATTGCAAAAAGGAGTCGTTGTTACGACAGATACTGAATACAAAGATACGCTTATTTTAGATTTTGACATGCAAGTTGTACATCATAAAAATCGCCGTTTAACTTATCCGCCGCCGGGTACATTTTCAGCGTTGGCGGGTAGTGTGTGGTTGATTGCGAAAGCGGTCGATGATTGGACATATCCAGAAGCTGCAATTGCACCGTTCGCCCTAGTCGCCGATATTGGTCTGGCAATGGATTATTACTTGCCCGGTGAGACAAATACCGAAGTTATCATTTCAACTGCTGTAACAATGGGTAATCAGTATATTTTTGGTGATACTGGAATTTACTACATCAACACAGGCGATGATGATCATTACTATATGGCAGGTCGGAAATTTCCTGTTGTCAGTTGCCCTCAAAATAGCACATGTCCATAGGTAGTTAAATCATGAAAAAAACTTTAATGCTACTTTGGTTTGTATTGCTTTCTTTTGTATTAGCAAGTTGTAGTAATCCTAAAAAAGATGAGCCAATTAATTTGCCATTAATCGAAGCCAGTTATAAGGCGGCTGAAAAATTGATGAAAAAATCAGCCCAGTTTTACCTTGACCAAGATAAGCCAATTTTAGTTGCCAGTTTTGTCAATATTGATGATGTGCAGCATTCTTCAACATTAGGGCGTTTGATTTCTGAGCAAATTAAATCCCGTGTCGCACAATTGGGCTATAAAGTGATTGAAGTCAAATTACGTGATAGTGTATTTGTACAAAGACAGAATGGTGAATTGTTATTGTCACGAGAAATTTTAGATATTACTCAAATTCACGACGCACATGCGGTTATTGTGGGTACATACGGGATGATTCGAGAAGCACAGCAAACTTATGTGAATGCACAATTAATCCGTGCCAGAGATAACGTAATTTTATCTGCTTACGATTTTACTTTACCGTTAGTTAAAATACGTCAACAACGACGCTATTAAAAAATTATTTAAGAATAAGGTGCTGATAAATAAGTAAAAATATGTTTTTATATCAGCATCTCGTTTGTTCTCTTTCTTATCATTGCGCAGTATGTACAATTTGTCCGAAACTGATACAGGCATCATTACAAGGCAAACGAACGGGGAGATATACCTCAATATTTTGTTGTTCTAATAATTCAATAATTTTCTCCGTTAAATAACGATTTTGGAATACACCCCCACACAAACCTACTTGATTAATTTTACGTTCGGCTGCTACACGATTAATTTGTGCCAAAATGCCATGTGCCAAACTATTATGAAAACAAGTTGCTTTACGTGTAATTATAACATCCTGATCTAAAAAATAATTTAATAAAGGTGCCCAATCCATTTCCCATAAATTTGCGGCATTAAGCGTCACGGGTAATGCGATAAATTCCTCGTTTTGCTCGCATAAAGCTTCTAACCACATACCTGATTGTCCCTCAAAACTTACTGCTTTCAATAAACCGATTAATGCACTAACCGCGTCAAATAAACGTCCAACCGCAGTTGTTTGAAAACAATTTATATTTTTTTCCCATGCCTGACGTAAAAGGATTAATTCCTTTCTGCTAATAAATAAATTGACCAACTCAAGTAATTGCTCATCATCCAATCCCATCGCCAAACCTAATCCTAACGCACTACGCCAAATTTCATGTACAACTTTATCGCCACCGATTAAAGGAAACTCACGTAAATGTCCAACACGTTGCCAATGTCCGGCTTCTCCGTATAAGGTTTCACCTCCCCATAATTGTTGATTTTCGCCAATACCAACCCCATCCCATGCAAATATAAGCCATTGTTTTTTATCGTAAAATTCACCTGCTAATGCGGACGCATGTGCATAATGATGTAATACGGTGTGTACATTCAAACCAGTCTTACGCGCCCAGCGGCTGCTAGCGTAATCAGGATGTGCATCGCAAATAATTTGTTTAGCTTCAATGTGATACAAATTTTGTAAATCGACTATTGTCTGTTGAAATACGTCAAAACTACGTGGTGTAGCCAAATCACCAATATGTGGCGACATTACTAGGCGATTATCCCACGCTAATGCAACTGTATTTTTTAGATGCGCACCAACGGCTAAAGTCGGTTGCGATAGTTGAAAAGGTAACTCAAACTCAAAAGGTGTCAATCCACGACCAAGACGGATTGGACGACATTGTTTTGCTATCGTTTTAAATACAGAATCGTCTGCTGGTCGTACAATGGGGCGATTGTGATGTAAATATGCTTGTACGATGTTTTGTAAACGTATTTCAACATCAGCATTATCGGTTAAGACAGGTTCACCACTGAAATTGGCGGATGTCATAACTAGCGGACGTTGAAAATCATTCAACAATAAATGGTGCAACGGACTGTAAGGTAACATAACACCTAATTCATTGAGATGTGGCGCAATGAGTGATGATAAGTTATAACTGGCTGCTTTGGTGGCTAGAATAATTGGACGAGCTGGGCTGTGTAATTGTTTTAACTCCGCGCTGCTAAGTATGACTTGTTGCGTTAGGTCGTAATCGACTGGAAACATCACCGCTAATGGTTTATGTGGTCTAGGTTTTTTCTGGCGTAAGTAGTTGATTGCCTTATCCTGTGTTGCGTCGCAAACGAGGTGATAACCACCTATGCCCTTAACAGCGACCACTTGACCTGCTTTTAATGCTTGTTGTAGCGCAGTTAAAGCGGATTCAGTCTCTTCGATTAAATTGTTTGCTTGTTTAAATTGCAATTGCGGTCCACAAATGGGACAAGCTAAGGGTTGCGCATGAAATCGTCTATCTAATGGATTGTTATATTCAGCTTGGCATTGCGGGCATAATTCAAAGCTTGCCATACTGGTATTAGAGCGATCATAGGGTAAATTGTGAATAATGGTATAACGTGGACCACATTGCGTACAATTGATAAAAGGATAGCGATAGCGGCGGTTTTGCGGATCGGTCAACTCTTGTAGGCAATCTGCACAAATAAAATAATCTGGTGGTACATGAATTTGTTTTTGTTCACTTTTTTCACTAGGTAAAATTTGAAAATGCGTAAAATTTTCTACTTCGATAGGCGTGCGCATTAAAATTTTTGGGTTGGCAATTTGCGGTACTTGTTTGAGTAAATTTTGATCAAATAAATCAAGATTTTCGCCCGAACCTTGTACGTGAACGGCAACTTGTCCCGCTATATTTTTCACCCAGCCGCTCAAATGATATTGCGAAGCTAAACGATAGATATAAGGACGGAAGCCAACTCCTTGAACGCGACCTTGAATAAGATAGTGAAATGCTTGAATCATTATGGAATTTTCAGTTTTAGATTGACAATTTCCGACATCCTCCCCGCGCCATGACTGACGAATATTCGTATTAAGTCAATTATTTAAAGGCTTTATGGATGAATGTAAAGAGAGATTAACGTATTATTGTACCGTTTTCAACAACGTCTACATAGGATAATCTCACAATCTGTTATTACATGATAGATGAGACATCAAAAATATTTATTAAGCTTCGGAGTTTTTTTTAATGAAGAAAGGTATTATTCTCGCGGGTGGTTCTGGCACACGCTTACACCCGGTCACGCAAGTTGTTTCAAAACAATTATTACCCATCTACGATAAGCCAATGATTTACTATCCATTAACAAGTTTAATGTTGGCAGGCATTAAAGATATTTTAGTTATCTCCACGCCTGAAGATACGCCGCGTTTTGAACAATTACTAGGCGACGGTTCGCATTGGGGCATATCAATAAATTATGCAGTACAACCTTCCCCTGATGGTTTAGCACAAGCTTTTATTATCGGCGAACAATTTATTGCTACAGATGATTGTGCATTAATATTGGGTGATAATATTTTTTATGGACACGATTTTAGAAAAAAAGTCGATAATGCAGCACAACAGACACAAGGTGCAACTGTATTTGCCTATCCAGTCCACGATCCAGAGCGTTATGGCGTAGTCGCATTTGACAAAGCAGGAAAAGCCATCAGTTTAGAAGAAAAACCTAAACAACCTAAATCGCGTTATGCCGTTACTGGTTTATATTTTTACGATAATGATGTGGTAGAAATTGCAAAAAATATTAAGCCTTCTGCGCGAGGTGAATTAGAAATTACGGATGTAAATAATGTGTATTTGCAACGTGGTGATTTACGTGTAGAAATTTTAGGACGTGGTTTTGCGTGGTTGGATACGGGTACCCATGAATCATTACTAGAAGCTTCGTTATTCGTGGAAACGATTGAAAAACGTCAAGGTTTAAAAGTTGCCTGTCCTGAAGAAATTGCATGGCGTAAAGGGTATATTAATGATGAACAACTGGTACAATTAGCAGACAAATTGCAAAAAAGCAGTTATGGTCTTTATCTCAAACAAATTGTGAAGTATGAAATCGCATGAAAGTTATACCTTTAGACATTCCAGAAGTCGTACTCATCGAACCGAAAGTATTTGGTGATGAGCGTGGTTTTTTTCTTGAAAATTTTAATGTAAAACGTTACGCAGAATTAGCAGGTATTGACGTAAGCTTTGTACAAGATAATCATTCCCGCTCTGCTAAAAATGTGTTACGTGGTTTACACTTTCAAAAACAATATCCACAAGGTAAATTAGTCCAAGTCAGCAGCGGTGCGGTGTTTGATGTTGCTGTGGATATTCGTAAAAATTCGCCTACATTTGGGAAATGGGTCGGAGTCACTTTGACCGCTGAGGCGCATAATCAATTATACATACCACCGGGTTTTGCTCATGGATTTTGTGTATTGACCGATACAGCCGATTTTCACTACAAATGCACAGATTATTATCATCCAGAAGATGAGGCGAGTATCATTTGGAACGATCCAGAAATTGGCATTAAATGGCCTATTGACACGCCTATTTTGTCAGCTAAAGATGCTAAGGCTGGGTATTTAAAAGATTTAGCGAAATGATAGTTTTTTCATTTTATCGACCCCACAACCTGAACCCTCCGTAAAGACCAAACCCTCTGTGAAGACAAGGCGTGCCTTGTCTCTACTCCCCTGCTTGGACATTTCGGTAGGTGTTTTAATCATCTAATGGGCATTCACCGGGCTGCTCATGCGTACGAGTTAAGGAGTTAACCTTAAAATTATACGTGACACACGCAGTAGCATTCTCATTTTCATAACGCCACCAAGTTGATAAATTTAAATTAAAATCTTCATGATCAACATAATCTGGTAGACGTTTTTCCTTCTCAAGCACTTTAATTCGATCCCCTTTGACGGTTTGAATTGCTTGCTGAAATTCAGGATCATCTTCCTCAGAATAAGCTTTTTCTTCATCTTCCGCCGCTTCAATTACCGATTCTGAAATAGGTATTTGTGGTGGCGGTGGTACGTTATCTGATATATCAGTTGGTAAAGGTGGTAAAATTAAGCCAGCGTGATCTGACAAAACCGGGACCGTGTCACTAGATAACTGAACGGCTGGATCAATATTAACATTAAGAGTCATGTCACAAAATTCAAACCACGAACCAACGGTTTTATTAACTATCTCCTCTTGCCCTAGCTTACTGTTAAAAATAGTTGCTTCATGGAAATGTCGGGTAATTTCTGGATAAATTTCTAATGCTTTTTGCTTGGCAGTCTGATAAGAAATTTGTAAACCAATTGCATTTGGAGAGGGTGAACGAACATAGGTAGCACAATGTCGATCAATCGCTTCTGTAACATAATTTTTTGCGATTTTCGTTTTTTGCTCAATGGCTTTTAACAATGCACGTTGCTGATTTAATCTTGCAACTCGGTCACGACGCAATTCATCGAGATGTGCTACAGCCTCGTTAATTTTTTCGGGTAATTCCTCATTACATATTTGGTAAATGCTAGAATACGCCTTCTCTACAAAATAACCACCACTATAGGTATAGCTATTAGTCTTAGCCAAATCTGGTGCACGTTCTAACGCATTTTGCACGTTATTTTGATATTTTTTCCAATTACTTTTTAAAACTCGCAACGAGCCAGAACTTTTAGGCATTTCCGCTTGTAAAACTCTTTCACAAAAACCAATCGCAGTTTCAAAATTCTTAATCGCTAATTTATCTGCTGCGATAACGAAAGGTGTGAAAAACAA
The DNA here is from genome assembly GCA_964388965.1 of uncultured Thiotrichaceae bacterium. Lineage (GTDB taxonomy): Bacteria > Pseudomonadota > Gammaproteobacteria > Beggiatoales > Beggiatoaceae > Albibeggiatoa. The sequence goes on from CAYMCP010000034.1 coordinate 11,006, forward strand.
CAATTGAAAATTGATAAACCAAAACAACATAGATTTCATCTATCTTTACCTCTTAAATGAATAAAATGAAATAGGTTATAGATAACCTATCGCAGTGTACTATTTTCCTACCTTAATACTAAAAAAACTTTTAAAAACAAGTGATTCTATTTACAAGCATCACAATTTTGATAGCGCCGACACCAACTAGAATAACGTGATGTATGTTTTTTTAATTGATAGCGAATCACGGCGCAGCCATGCTCACTGTCTGTATTGGAAAAATAATGCGATCCATCACCTTTTGCTACAAAAAATAAAGCCTTAGAATCTGCTGGATTCAATACCGCATGAATTGCTTGTTTACTTGGCGTTGCAATGGGTGTTGGCGGTAAGCCTTTGTTTAAATAAGTATTATAGGGACTATTCAATTTTAAATCTTGAGCACGAAGATTACCATCAAATTTATCGCCTAGTGCGTAAACAATAGTTGGATCAGTTTGTAATTTCATGCCTTTATTTAAACGATTAATAAAAACACTCGCAATTAAGGGACGTTCTTCTATTTTTCCCGTTTCTTTCTCAACGATAGAGGCTAAAATCAAAGCTTCGTAAGCATTTTTAAATGGCAAATCTGCTTGACGATTTTCCCACGCTGTCGCCAGTGTATCCTGCATAATTTTATAGGCACGCTGTAAAAATTCTAAATCTGTCATACCTTCGGGAAAATGATAAGTATCTGGAAAAAAACGCCCTTCGGGATGTTGCTTGTCATAACCCAATTTTTTCATTATCTCTGATACTGATAAATTATTCAAAGTAAGTTTTAAATGTTTATTTTGTCTAATTTTGCTTAAAATAGTATCAAATGTCCAACCCTCAATAATGGTTAAGGAATGATGTGCAAATTGACCGTTAATTAAAATATCTAAAAATTCCTGCGGTGTTGTGCCGACTGGAATAGAAAAGTGACCTTTGCGAATTTTTACATCCTGACCCTTGAAACGTGCACGCCATACCCAAGCTAATGCAGTTGGATAATTCATCAATCCACTATCCATTAAATCAATCGCAATATTAGTTATTGTTTGATTAGATTTGACTTCATAGATAATTTCTGTTTTCAATGCTAGCGGACTATTTAATTTATATTCATATAAATAATAACCACTACCAATAACAACTAAAGTAAAAAATATTAAAAATAAAATTAGTTTCTTTAACATAATGTTTTCAATGAGATAAAATTGTTACATTTTAACATATACCAATATTTTTTGATTGACATCTGAAATACACTTGCTCTAAAAATATCTTTTTAGTCCGTCCACGTAAAACCTGAGCGATTTTAAATACTAATTAATTTGACATACGTTCTTTGTTTTCTATTTCATACTGCAAAATAGCAGTTTCATAATCATGTGCGGGTACAAAACCATACGCATTTACCTGTATTACTTTCGGTAAAAGACTTGTGCCACGTATTTGAACCAGAACTGAATACGCTTGTTCTGTGGTTGTATCTGTGGTTGTAGTAGTCTGTTGCGCGTTATCCTCTGTTTCATTTTGTTGCGCTAACGCTTCAACTTCGTCGTCGGGACTGGCGCCGGCAAGTTGCAATACGATTTCATCATTTTCATTCAACATCGGTAGTATTTGATTATGTTGCACGATGATCGTGTAATAGTAACCTGTATCGAACGCGATCCAAGGTAAAAATTCTGCTAACTGCTCAGGCTGTGCAAATTCATTTAATTGGGCACTTGGATTTCGGATTGGCTCAAGACGGCGAGAAATTAAAATTTGTTCAGTTAAACCGCCACTACCGGGTAACATATTTAATGCTTCGCGGGTGGCTAAATTTGGATTTAATTTTCGATGTGTCCCATAAATCGTAAAAGCAGCTTCCAGTTCTTCCACAGTATACACTTCATTAAACCCTTTAATTAATAACAATTCTTGCACTGTTTCCAAATTATTATTACGTGGCGCGTAAGGTGGGTCTAATTCCTCATAATATGCTTTTTCAGCACCGTTCATGCGTTCTAAATCATCGCTATCGATCCAGTCACGCCAAGCATCTATCAAACTCTCTAAACGTTCGTCATCTTCACCAATACGTTGTTTGAGCAATTCTCTAAACTCATTTGCTTGTAAATTGGTTAAATTGATTTTACCAGAATGATCATAAATTCGTACTACTGTCCCCTTAGGCAAACGGTATTCATCTGGAATTTCCTCATATTCCTCATCATTATAAGCCAAAGTTAAAGGGCGACCATCAAGACGGTTTTGCCAAGGTATATTATCTTTTAAAAATGCTTGTCGTTCCTTGTCATCAGGGTGCGCTGCCATATTCATCATTAAAATTTCCATTTGTGCTAATTGGAAAGCGGTCATGGTATGGCTCCAATTTTCTAATCCCGCTTTATTATGCGAAACAGCAATTGCAGCTAAACGGGTCTCGGTAGCTAAAGTGGCAATCATGACCGTTACCACCGCCAAAAACCACAGTACGATGACTAATACTACACCCTGTTGTTTCATTATTTTGACCTTTTATTGCGCATTTAAGCAAAGTTCTAAAATTTTTTCCCAATCTGGTATGGTAATACCGAAAGTTTGTTGTAGTTTTTGGTTAGACAATACTGAATAAGCTGGGCGTTTCGCAGGTGTAGGATATTCAGAGGTTGGAATAGGAATCAAATTAGGTTGTTTATGCTCGCGGGCAATGATAGCCCTAGCAAATTCATACCAACTGGTTTGTCCGCCACAAGTTAGGTGATAAATACCAGAAAATTGGCTTTTGTCCGCAATCAATTGAGGCGAATATAATTGTGTTAAGACTTGAACGGTCGCTTGCGTAATCATAAAACTCCAAGTTGGTGCGCCAATTTGATCGCTTACAATACTTAATTCTTCACGCTCTTTTGCTAGGCGTTGCATGGTCAGTAAAAAGTTTTTACCACGAATTCCATACACCCATGCAGTACGAAAAATTAAATAATCGCCTCCTATTGCTTCAATACCCTCTTCACCGGCTAATTTTGTTTTACCATATACACCAATCGGATTAACCGCATCATCTTCCCTATAAGCGGTATTATTTTGTCCATCAAACACATAATCAGTTGAATAATGGACTAATAGTGTTTTTGATTTTTTGGCTTCCTCTGCCATGATTGCGGGTGCTGTGCCGTTGACTTGAAATGCAAGTTCCATTTCCTCTTCCGCTTTATCTACAGCAGTATAGGCGGCTGCATTTAAAATAATATCAGGCTTTACCTCTTGGATAATACGGCGCACTGAATCAGCATTAGATAAATCAACTTGTCCATACGCATTTGCTACACGAGAAACAGGAATAATCGTACCGAGCGGTTGAGCGCAACGTAATAATTCCCAGCCTACTTGACCTGTTGGTGCAATCAGTAAAATACGTTTTTGTGACATAACATTATCCAATAAGCGTAAAATGTGGATTATAACCTTAACTGTAATGACACGCCTACTTTGAATTTCAGCTTGATTTAAATTACCCTAAATGCGTACACTTAGCTGAGGGGATTACATAGCATTTAAGATTTTTATGAAGGAGGTTTTTTGTATGAAGCGTTGGATAATAATATTATCATTCAGTTTAGCTTTACCTGTCCAAGCTGATGTTTCTAAAGCTATTGTAAGTTTATTAACTGAATCTTTTAAACAGTATGAAGCGAAAAAATATGAGCAAGCAGCAGGCTTGTTAGAACGTGCATTAGGTATTGACGGTCGCAACCCAATTTTATGGCATAATTTAGCGGGTGTGTGTCTAAAACAGGAAGATTGGAAACGAGCAGCAGATTTAGCGACCAAATCAAATGCTCTAATTACTGGCAATGACGATCAACGGGGATTACGAATCCGTAACTTCGTATTGATTGCATTGGCTTGCGAGGGAATGCTAGATGATACTTGTGCTAATGAGGCGCGAAAACGAGCTTATGCCTTGTCAGCAAAAAATTAGACGTGGTGTGCAAAATTTAAGTTTGCGAGTGGTTATTGAATCAACGACACCTTCACATAGACCATACGCAAAATAAATTTCGCACACTTCAACCCTACTTGGGTACTTTTCTCCTTTTAGCCTTATTCACTTCGGTGGTGGTGCCTGTATTAGGTTTGGTAGTGGTAGGAGTCGGATTAGCGATACTTCCCTTTTGTTCGTCAGCATGACAGTTGATGAATCGCATTGTTCAAACCCTCTTTTTTAGTGCGTACAACGCTAAGGCTAAGACAAGCACGATTACAAATCAAGTCTTTTATTCCAATGGTTCGGACACTTTTTTAAAGCATATAATAAAATCAATAACTTACGAGAGAACGCTTATATTTGTAACTTATTGAAATATTTAATAATTCACAAAAACTGTCCGAAGTATTGTTATTCAATATTGCTCATTTTTTAAATAACAGTCCTTTGCTCTGACGCTAATAACCTATTATTTAACTAGCCTTTTAACCGCCTACAGGGCAATGTCATTAAAATCATCCGCTCGTTAGAGTTAATATCATTAAATTAAGTACTAAAGTTATCTTAACCTAATTTTCGTAGAATGCATGAGCGCAGCGTCGTCATACACCAATTTTTACAACTCTCACGCCAATTGGTACATGATATTATTGCGCCTTACGAGTTAAAATTTTGGCATAGATTGACTAGGTAGAGCATTTTTTTATAATTTAGTGAAATCAAGTAAAATAGGCTTGTTTTTATAGCAAAAATCTCGTAAGCTTATCTACAGCGTTGTAGGATTTTTTGCAACGCTAAGTTTAGTTTGAAATCTAGGTTTTTATAGACACAGTATTTACTGAAGTACCGTTAGTTTAGAAGGCTAAGGTTTCAATTTTTTGATTGACCTCCCCCTTGTGGGAGTTATGTAGTAGAGGCTTTTTATGAAATTTGGTACTGTAAAATGGTTCAATGAGACCCGTGGCTTTGGTTTCATTTCCCCCCAGGACGGTGATAAAGATGTATTCGTACATTTTTCTACCATCCAAAAAGAGGGTTTTAAAACCTTAGCGGAAGGTCAAACAGTGGAATATGATGTGCGCATGGGTCCTAAGGGTCCACAAGCGACTGTTTGTATACCTCACTAAGCTACCAAATATAGAGTCCATTCGAGGTTTGGTTATCGGTTGGGGTCTAAATATTGCCGAAGTAGTAGATAACTATGTTTGTTAAGTAGTTATGGTCGCGACAAGGACCAGCGAGACCTAAAACGCACGGAATAACAACTTAAAACTTGAGTACTATCAGTTAGTTATGTTAGTAACGTGAATGGTGTTTTTGGAAGCACTTAATGGTATTTTTAGATTTGAAGATAGGTATAACACTCTTCCCTCAGCTTTAAAGATGTCAAACCGGTTCTATAAATTGATTTAATAACCTTAGCCCGTAAACCTAATTGGTTGACGGGTTTTTTTATTTTTTGCTCATGTACACAACGCATCAGGCTGTTTTATTAAAAGAAACGATTGCTGGGCTTAATATCCAGCCTAATGGTATTTATATTGATGGTACTTTTGGGCGTGGAGGGCATAGTTGCGCGATTTTATCTCGACTTGGTAGCAAAGGACGCTTAATTGCGTTTGATCAAGACCCTGAAGCTGTGAAAGTTGGTCAGCAACTCGCGCAACAAGATGCACGCTTTCATATTGAACACTGTGATTTTGCATCTATAACTCAAGTGGTTTCAAAATTTGGTTTGCTATCTAAAATCAATGGGTTACTTCTGGATTTAGGTGTATCTTCTCCACAATTGGACGATCCCAAGCGTGGCTTTAGTTTCATGCGTGATGGCAAATTGGATATGCGCATGAACCCAACTCAAGGGCAGAGTATTGCTCAATGGTTAAAACAAGTAAAACAAAAAGAATTAAAAGACATCATTAAGAATTATGGTGAAGAACGTTACGCCAATCGTATTGCGCGTGCCATTATTACTGAACGAGAAGTAAAACCGATTGAGACTACTGTTCAACTTGCTGATATTATTGCAAAAGCGCATCCTGCATGGGAAATAGGTAAACACCCCGCAACAAAAACGTTTCAAGCATTGCGTATTTTTATCAATCAAGAATTGCAGCAACTTGAAATCACATTACCACAAAGTTTAAATATTCTTGCCCCCAAAGCGCGTTTAGCAGTAATTAGTTTTCATTCATTAGAAGATAGATTAGTAAAGCGTTTTATTCGTGAAGCTGCCAAAGGTGACGCTTACCCAGCACATTTGCCTATTACTGTTGATATGTTAAATCCTAAACTCAAACCAATTGGTAAAGCGATTTACGCCACCGAAACCGAAATACAACAAAATCCACGCGCTAGAAGTGCCATATTGCGTATTGCAGAACGTTTAAATTAAGTATTTTTACAGAAATTATAATTTATTATTTTCGCAAAATAAGTTTTACATTTTCGCGCGATGATTTACACAAGCTGACATTCGTATCGGTTTACAAAATAAGCCTCACACCTAAATGAAATAATCACGTACAATGGCAATAAATCTTCTTGACAACAAATAAAATGCAAAATCGACTTATTTCACCGATTAATATCACACTATTTAGCCTACTTTGGATTAATTTTATTCAATTTCCAGATACGATTAGCGTTGACATGGACCCTTCATGGATACAGATATTAGCATACGCATTTCAAAATCAATGGCAAATTGGAATAGATTATGTCTGGACACATGCCAGTCTGGGTTACTTTTCTAAAGCACAATCTACATTCAACGCTGATTTATTTTATTTATACATGACATGGTGGATTATCATTAGCGCATGGTTTAGTATTACTTTTTTACTATTCAGTCAAAAATTAAAAATACCTGAAAAAATACTTTATTTTGCTATCTTAATAATCATGATTTCGCCCGCGACGGGTGATATTGATGCGTGGTATTTTAGCTTTATTGTAACCAGTGCTTTGTTATTATTTCAGCCAGTTCGCAGTATTTCTACACCAAATGCTTTTAAAAGTTTTTATCTGATAACCATTGCTTTTTATGCGTTAATCGCCTTCACTAAATTTAGTTATTTCATATTAGAACTTATTGTTATTACTTTATTATTTATCCATTTTTATAAAAAATATAACTATCAAGCTGCATTATTCCATTTTGTCTATTTTATAGCTATTTTTATCCTCATTTGGTTATCGCTCGGACAGGGTATGAATCTAAACGATTTCATATTACAAAGTATTTTTATTACAAAAGGTTACAGTGAAGCCATGTTTGGCAGCCGACCTGAACAAACAGCAGAAATTTATCTTGCATTGATAATGATTATTTTACTATTACTAGTGTGGCGAGTTGAATTTAAAAATGAAAATAAATTAGAAAAAATACTAAGTATCATCGTGATGATGGCAACGATACTTTTATTATGGAAAACAGGCTTTACCAGACATAACATACACAGTATTATTTTTTTTAACGGATTAGCCTTAATGAGTTTATTGACTACTGCTCGTTATAACGTTACGCGCTTAATGAGCGGTTTTATAGTCATATTAGCTATTGTTGGACATATTCACACAATACAAAGTTTTCAATATCCATTAACATACATTATTAGTCATTGGTACCAGCATTTACAACAAAATTTAGCCGCTTTACCGCAATTAGAAGCATTTAAACAATTAGAACAATTAGAAGTAAACAGAATTAAGCAAGATGTTGATTTACCTAAAATGCGTAAATTAATTCAACAAAAATCAGTTGACATGCTACACCCACAACAGGGTATTGTATTACTTAATCAATTTAACTATCAACCACGCCCTATTTTTCAAGGCTACTCTGCTTATTCAGCTCCATTATTGCAAAAAAACCTACATTTTTATCAAAATCCGCAAACTGCGCCACAATTCGTATTAGCGAAATTACATCCTATTGATTCTCGTTTTCCAACTTTGGATGATAGCTTAGTATTACAGCAACTATTGTGGCATTATGATTTTAAATTGGAAGAAAAGCATATTTTATTATTAGAAAGAAAAGAAAAAATTAAACAATATCAAGATGATATACTGCTAAAAAAAGATATAGAATGGCAAAAAATTATTGATTTAAGTTCATGGCAACATATCAATTCTAATCTACATTTAGATATTCAATTATCGCATTGGGGAAAAATACAAAGTGTTATTTATCATCCACCTACAGTTATTTTAGAATTTAGAACTGAAAATGGAAAATTACGGGCTTTTCGTTTAATTCCTAACATGGCTAGAACTGGTTTTGCGTTTAATCCATTTTTACTAACCACAGAAAATATGAAAATTTGGTATCAAAATCCGCAAAATTTACCACGTATAACGCATATTCGAGTGACGGTATTGAATGATGCAGATTTAATTTCTTTTCAGCCTACAATAAAGTTAAAATTAACCCAATTTGTAGCTAAATAGCCTTATTGATCAGCAAATGTAGAATGAAGAGAGTTGCACAAAATTTATTTGCTATCTTAACCAATTGATATTATTAATTTATATTGATTTGGAACAATAGAAGTTTACAAATCTTTTTAGGTAAATTTTTACTTTTTTTCAACATGCCTTTAAAATGTGGTTTTATCCAAAAATTGAATGTGGACAGAAGAATGCCAAAGGTTTTAATTATCATCGTAACGTGGAATAAAAAGCAATATGTATTAGATTTGCTCGGTTCTATTAAAACATTAAATTATCCAGAGCAAGATATTGACATTGTGGTAGTTGATAATGCAAGTAATGACGGTACGGCAGAGGCTATCCGTGAGCAATATCCACATCTACATTTAATTTGTAATCCTGAAAACATTGGCGGAACTGGTGGTTTTAATACCGGTCTAAAATGGGCATTCGGACAAACTCAATATCAATATTTGTGGCTACTTGATAATGATGTACTTGTTCATCATAACGCGCTGATTGAATTAGTTAATTTACTCGAACAAAAAGCAGATGTTGCTATCGCAGGCTCCACCATGATGCAATTAGATTATCCTTGGCGCATTAATGAAATGGGGGCATACGTTGACCGGTGTTTTCAAGTTGGTCAACTTATTCTGAATCGGCACATGGAAGTAATCCCGGCATGGTTTGGTAAAACGACCGAAGAATTATTGATAACAGACGTAGATTTGAGTAAATTATTAATGCACTGTAATGAATTTATGGATATTGAATATGTTGCTGCTGCATCGTTACTGATTCGTGCTGATGTGGCGAAAAAAGCAGGTTTATGGCGTGATTATTTTATTCATTATGATGATGTTGAATGGTGTTTGCGCATTGGTGAAATGGGACATCGTGTTGTAGTTTCTGCAAAATCATTAATTTGGCATTTGTCAGCGGCAGCAAAAGTGCCTACTTGGGTATTGTATTACGATAATCGTAATGTATTAGATATGTTACAACATCACGGTGTGCAAGCGTCAATGTTGAAACGTCTAAAAAAACATATTTTGAAAAAAACCGTTTATTATCATTTGATTGGAAAATCAGATTTAGCGCAACTACATGACGACGCAGTGATGGATTTTGACCAGCAAATGATGGGAAGACGCACGATTCAGTTAGCTTCTAAACCTCGCCCGCATAGTGAAATTAAACAAATTTTATTGCAACCAGAAATTAAAAAAATTTTAATTGCTTATCCCGTTAATTTGAATATCATGGCAATTCAAGAACCCTTCCGCCAAGCACAGTTAGCACGTCCCGAATTAAAAATTGAATTTATGCCCTTACCTACGGGTGAAACTGTTTATCAATTACCGAATCCGCAATTTATCGCACCTATGCCACATAAGTTCATTAAACGTTGGTGGCGATATTGGAAAATGCGCGGACAATATGATCTGGTTGTGCAATCCGATTATCAACCAATTATCGGTTTAGCGTGGAATAAAGCAAAACAACTTTACGTCAATGATGAAAATTTTTGTATCCGTGAAACAAGCAGTTGGCAAAACGTTTGGCAAGCAGGTTTAAAATGGTTTTTCTACCGCTAATTCCTTTAAATGACGTAGAACGATTAAAATGTATAAAATTCGTTTCACTTATCGTTTTGTGAAAAATAGTGCCGACTCCATAAAATATATTTAAAATCTAAGAAAATGAGGAAGATAAATTTGCCTATTCAAGCTATTCGAGGTATGAATGATATATTGCCGACACAAACTTACCAATGGCGATATTTTGAGGGTGTCATTCAGCAAATTTTACAAAGTTATGGATTTTATGAAATTCGTTTACCTTTGGTAGAAAAAACTGAATTATTTGCACGTTCTATTGGTGAAGTAACCGACATCGTTGAAAAAGAAATGTATACTTTTGCTGACCGCCCCGATAAGCATAATCAAGCGGAAAGTTTATCTTTGCGTCCTGAGGGTACGGCGAGTTGTGTACGTGCGGGTATTCAAAATAATTTATTTTATGGGCAAGTACAGCGTTTGTGGTACTCAGGTGCTATGTTTCGCCGCGAAAGACCACAAAAAGGTCGTTATCGTCAATTTCATCAAATTGGCGCGGAAATATTTGGTTTAGAAGGTGCGGATGTTGATGCCGAACTTATTTTAATGACCGCCAGATTTTGGAAAGCATTAGGCTTGAAAAATTTACAATTACAAATTAATACATTAGGTTCTAATGCTGCACGTCATCATTACCGCGATATTTTGGTGCAATATTTAACCGCGCATCGAGCCATTTTAGACGAAGATAGCCAACGCCGTTTGTACACTAATCCATTGCGTATTTTGGATAGCAAAAATCCAGAAATGCAGGAAGTGATTGATCAAGCACCACAATTGTTGGATTATTTGGACGATGAATCGAGGTTACATTTTGAACAATTACAAAATTTACTGACTGTGAATGCTGTTGAATTTATCATTAATCCGCGTTTAGTACGTGGTTTAGATTATTATAATCGCACTGTTTTTGAGTGGGTGACAACGGAATTAGGTGCGCAAGGTACGGTGTGTGCCGGTGGGCGTTATGATGGATTAGTTGAGCAAATTGGTGGTAAATCTGTCCCTGCATTGGGTTTTGCTATGGGTGTGGAGCGTTTATTGAGTTTATTGGAACAGTATCATTTATTGCCAGCACCGGAAATGCCGCAGGTTTATTTAATGACTATGGGGGATGACGCATTGCAAAAAGGTATGCAATTAGCGGAGTTTTTACGTGATAAATTACCAAAATTACGTTTATTATTACATTGTGGTGGGGGGAGTTTTAAATCGCAGTTTAAGAAAGCGGATAAAAGTGGTGCGCAATTGGCGTTGATTCTGGGTGAGGAAGAGGTGGCAAAACAACAGGTAACGGTCAAATTTTTACGTGAAGATAAACCGCAGCAAATTTTAGATTATCAAGCCTTATTGTCAATTATTAGCGAAGAAACCTTATAGTTTGGTGTGGCAAAGCCTATTTTGCGATAATTATTGTCTCCTAGTCACGTACCAACTGAAAGTACAATCTGCTTTAAAATAAGGTTTTGATACGTTATTCACTTCTATGGGAGACAATTGTTTTATTTCACAAAATTTTAAATTTAACAAGCCGTTGGGTAAATGACTATAAAATCGATCTAACATTTTTAAAATATGTCCTTCGTGTAAACTTGCTAGACTCACATTTATACTGGTTTCTAAAATTTGGCAATTAGGCGTATGAGATAACCAATCCAAAGTGTAATCATTAGATTTTTCATTAATGTGCCAATCTGCTGAAAATAATTGTAAATCTAACTTACTCTTATCTACCAATTGCTTGGTATAATCGCCTAATTGCAATAATTGCTCTTCAAAAGAAACGGTTTCAGAATAAAATTGTTTTCGTACTAATGCCGCGTAATCTTTTAAATAGTCTTTTTGCACAATTTCCATTGAATTTTGCACATCCTCAAATTTTCGCGCTACCCTCACTAAATGTTGCTCTCTTTGTTGCCTCCAATCCTCAATATAGTCAAAATAGGCATAACTCCCCCAAGTCAAACTGATACTTATGATAAGGCTTAAACTAAACAAAATAGCTGCTTTATGAATGGCTTGCCAATCAAACTTTGATTCAGAATTTTCGTACATAGCGGTCGAGACTTTATAATTAATTGCAATTTTTAATAATCAATGTGGCATAATAAAGCAAATTTAGTTCATACTAAAAAAGATTTTTCCTAAAGTAACCATGACTTAATTTAGTCACTTGGTTACTGATTTTGCGCAATCCATGTTTATCGTTACAGAAAACTTTACTAATTTACTATAATGCTGCATTATTACTCGCCTAAACAAATAGTTACAAAAATATCTCTACGCACCTTACTCGTCGTTTTGTTTGCTATCCAAATTTTCGTAGCAGTAGGATTAACCGGTTATCTTTCCTTCATCAATGGACAAAAAGCGGTTGATAACTTAGCAGGTCAGTTGCAGGAGGAAGTAACAAGCCGTATTTACGAGCATTTACAAGCTTATTTAAAAATTCCGCATATAATCAATGAAAATCATTACAATGCAGCAAAATTAGGTTTATTAGATATTGATGAGCCTATTACTTTAGGACGCTTTTTCTGGCATCAACTGCAAGTATTTGATACTGTTAGCACTATTTACTACGGTAATAATCAAGGCGGTATTATCGTTGCGGGTAGGCAAACTGATGGTACGTTTAATATTGAGCAAACTAAAGATTTTATTGCAGGACCGTATCAAATTTTTGCAACTGATGATCAAGGTGTGCGTAGCGCGACACCCATTCGTATTGCGAAAGATTTTGATGCACGTCAACGACCTTGGTATGAGGCGGCACAAAAAGCGGTCAAAGCCGTATGGAGTGAAATTTTTGTTATTTATGCGCGGGAAAATTTAGGCATCGCAGCCAATTTGCCAATTTACGATGCGCAAAATCAATTAAAAGGGGTTTTTACTACACAACTTGTGGTTTCTCAAATAGCAGATTTTCTCAGTCGGCTAGAAATTGGCAAAACGGGTGAAACTTTCATCATGGAACGTAATGGGCTACTCGTCGCAACGTCTACTGGCGAAATACCTTTTATAATGATCGATGAAAATCCCGCTAATGCACAACGTTTAGAAGCTGCAACGAGTAAAGATAAATTAGTGCGTTCTTCTGCACAATACCTAGAGCGAATTTTTGGTAATCTTAAAAATATTAATATCAGACAACGTTTTATAATGCAAATAGATGGTGAAGGACATTACATCGAAGTCACGCCATTAAGTGATAGTCGTGGTTTGGATTGGTTGATTGTGGTCGCCGTGCCTGAAAATGATTTTATGGAAACGATTCATCAAAATACCCGCACGACAATTATATTAACTTTCTGTGCTTTGGTTATCGCCATTTTAATGGGAATTTTAACCTCACGTTGGATCATTCAGCCTATTTTATCTTTAACGAAAACAGCGCAAAAATTATCTATGGGGCAGTGGGATGAGCCATTACCTGTAGAGCGTTCTGATGAATTAGGGTTGCTTGCTGATGCGTTCAATAGCATGGTTGAACAATTGAAAGCCTCATTTGCTACACTTGAAACTAAAAATACAGAAATTCGTGGTTTAAACGCAGATTTAGAAAAAAGAGTAGCTGATCGTACCGCAGATTTAAATGCTAAAATTGAAGAGTTAGTACAAACCCGTAATGAGTTATTACAAAGTGAAAAAATGGCATCTTTAGGTCGCTTAGTCGCAGGATTCGCACACGAAATTAATACGCCAATTGGGGTAGCAGTCGGTGCGGCATCAACTCTGACTGAAATTGCCCGTCAAGTCAATGCGTTGTTACAATATAACGAAGTAGATGAAAATGAATTACTCTCATTATTGGAAAGCGTAGATGAGGCGGCTGATTTAACTTTGTCTAATTTACGCCGGGCGGTGCGACTTGTCAGTAGTTTTAAGCGTACCGCAGTTGATCAAAGCTCCGAAACGGCGCGCTTGTTTGATGTACGTGAAACGGTGGAAGATGTAAATAATAGTTTGTATAACAAATTTAAAAATACGGCTATCCAAATTACAGTAGATTGTCCATCACCATTGACTTTATACGGTTTTCCCGGCGCGTTGGATCAAATTTTAACTAATTTAATGATGAATAGTTACATTCACGCCTTTGAAGACGGCAAACGTAAGGGACAGATTCATATCAAAACCCGCCTACATGATGATAAATTGCATATCAAATACAGCGATACAGGAAAAGGTATGAATCAAGAAGCATTGAATAATATTTTTGAGCCATTTTTTACAACTCGTCGCGGTAATGGTGGTACTGGATTAGGTATGTATATTTGCTACAATCTGATCACCAGCCAATTATCTGGCACAATAACTTGCCAAAGCGAGTTGGGCGAAGGAACTATATTTACTATCGAATATCCAGTATTAACTTCATTTCCCAGAGAAGAGATGTAATTTAATGAAATTAATCCGTAAAAATAAAACATTGAATGATAATGAAATAACGCTTAAACCTAAAAAAACCAGCACGCCTTGGAAAATATTAATCGTAGATGATGAGCCTGATGTTCACGCAATTACACGCTTAAATTTAAAAAGTTTCGATTTTGCGGAAAAAAATTTGGCGTTTCTACAAGCAATGTCAGCGTACGAAGCGAAACAAATTTTACAGCAAGAAGATAATATTGCAGTGGCACTAATTGATGTGGTGATGGAAGAGGAAGATGCTGGGTTAAAATTGGTGGAATATATCCGCCATGATTTAGGTAATAAAATGATTCGCTTAGTCATTCGCACCGGGCAGCCCGGCGTTGCGCCAGAAAGATTAGTTGTAGATCGTTATGATATTGATGACTATAAGGACAAAACGGAACTTACTGCACAAAAACTGTATACGACTATTCGCTCTGCACTAAAGTCTTACCGTGATTTGTCTACAATCAATACTAACCGTATTGGATTACGCAAAATTTTGGATGCCGCGTCAGGATTACATCAACCTCAGTCTATGAGCCAATTTTTTGATGGTATTTTAACGCAAATCATAGGTTTATGTAATTTAGGTGAAAATAATCTGATTTCGACTATTAGTAGTGGTTTGATTATCACCTCTAGCGATGAACGGATTGAAGTGCAAGCAGGTACGGGACGTTTTGCGAATGTTAGTGCTGATCCCAATATTCAAACCGAAGTGCAAAAAATTGTTCAAACTTGCACAGATAGTATCGAGTCAGGCGAAAAAACGATTGAATTACCCGAAAATATTACACCTATTTCTTTGAAATTACATGATAAAGTGTTAGGATTTGTTTGTCTGGAAAATGCGCACGGCTTGAGTAAAGATGACCGTGATTTGATTGACATCATGGCACATCAGTGTGCGACTGCATTGGAAAATTTGCGCTTGTATGTAGATTTGAAAGAAGCGAATCGCCAAGCATTGCACATGTTAGCCATCGCCGCTGAGTATAAAGACAAAGATACCGGCGATCACATCAATCGTTTGGCGCGTTATACAACACAATTAGCGGTTGAATTGGGCTTGTCCCAACAGGAAGCAGAAAATTTGGGTATTTCCAGCATGTTACATGATATTGGTAAAATTGGGATTCCCGATGCGATTTTGCAAAAACCGGGTAAATTAACCGTAGAAGAATTTGATGTAATGAAAACCCATCCCATATTAGGTACGGAAATTTTAGGCAAGAATAAATGGTTTAGTACCGCGTATAATATTGCTTATGGGCATCACGAACGTTGGGATGGTGGTGGTTATCCGCAAGGTATCCCTAGTGCAGAAGTACCACTGGAAGCGCGAATTGTTGCTGTAGCTGATGTGTTCGACGCACTCACTCATAAACGCTGCTACAAAGAAGCTTGGCCTGTGGATAAATCACTCGCTGTTATTCAAGAAGATGCGGGCAAACACTTTGATCCTGAAGTGGTAGAGGCTCTAATCCGCTTACATGAACGAGGTGAAATTGCACTTTAATTTGTTGTAGGCTCCCACTTAAATTGAAAATCACATCTTCAGGAGAGTTAGTCATTATGACAATCAATTTAACCCGTAAAAAATGTGTACCAGAAGTATTAAAACAGCCACCTTGGAAAATTTTGGTGGTAGATGATGATAGTGATGTGCGTAAATTAGCGCATTTAAGTTTAAAAGGTTTTGAGTTTGAAGGTAAATCATTACAATTTTTTGATGCGAAAACGGCTCAGGAAGCAAGAGAAATCTTAGAACAGGAGACTGATATTGCTGTTGCATTAATCGATGTCGTCATGGAAACTGAAGATGCCGGTTTAAAACTGGTAGAGCATATCCGTTATAATTTGCATAATTACTTTATCCGCTTGATTATTCGTACAGGTCAACCCGGTGTTGCGCCAGAACGAACAGTGATAGATAATTACGATATTGATGATTATAAAGATAAAACCGAGTTAACTGCACAAAAATTATATACAGCAATACGTTCTGCATTAAAATCGTATCGGGATTTATTAATTATTGATAGTAATCGTCGCGGTTTGCAGCGTATTTTAGATACGACACCTTCCTTATACAAACCTCAGAATATCACGGAATTTTTTGATAATGTGTTACAGCATATTATTGATTTATGTCAAAATAATTTTATCGCTACGATTACTAATAGTATTTTACTCACTTCAGAACACAACAATGATGAGGAAGAAAAAACTAAGCAGATTGTGGTGCAATCAGCAACTGGACGTTTCAGAGAAGAGGTTGAAAGCGAGGAAATAGAGAATATCAAAAAAATGTGTATAGATTGCTTGCTAGGTATTGTGCCATTTAACGCATTGCCAGAACATGCTTTACTCGTACCGTTAAACCGTCACGGCAAACCGATTGGTTTTATCTACCTAGAAGAGGCAACACATTTAAACCGTGATGATCGAAAATTGATGCAAATCATGGCAAACCAGTGTGCTGCTGCGTTGGAAAATTTGCAACTCTACGTTGATGTGAAAGAAGCGCATCGGCAATCATTAAACAGTTTGGCACTGGCAGAAAAAGCACGCGCAATGGCAGAGGCTGCAAATAAAGCGAAAAGTACTTTTTTAGCGCAAATGAGTCATGAATTGCGTACACCATTAAATGCGATTTTGGGTTATAGCGATTTTATTTACGAAGATGCCTCTGATATTGGTTATGACTATGTCTTGCCTTATTTGGAAGACATCCGCAGTGCGAGTTTAAAATTATTGTCGATGATCAGCGATATTTTGGATATTTCACAAATTGAAACCAATAATGTTGAAATCAAGCTGACTACATACGATATGACTGATCTGACTGAAGAATTGATTGAAATAATTGAACCTATGGTAAGAACTAACGGTAATAAATTGGTTGTAAAAGGATTAGACGATTTGGGTCAGCAATGCGCGGATAAGGCTAAAGTTAAACAAATCTTATTGAATTTATTAAATAATGCTGCCAAATTTACTCGGCGTGGCAAAGTTTTATTCACAGCATCACGTCAAGCTAAAGTCATGTATGGTGAAGACGAGGAGCGTGATTGGTTTTGTTTCCAAATTGCGGATACAGGTATTGGTATTCCGATTGAGAAAATGGAACGGATTTTTGAGGCATTTGGACAAGTCGATAATTCCTCAACTCGTAAATATGATGGTACAGGTTTAGGTTTAGCAATCAGTCAACACTACTGTCAAATTATGGGTGGACACATAACTGTAGATAGTTATACGGGTAAAGGTTCAACTTTTACCGTTTGGTTGCCCACAGTGGTGAAGATACCAGCAAAATCAGAGTAACGATATTACACAAACAGGCGTGCAAAATTTATTTTGTAAAACAATTATTTATATTCCGTTGAAAAATTCTTCATCAAAATTGTTGCCACCAGTGAGACATTTATGAAATTTACTACCGATTTTTGCAAATTAAACCGCCAGTTTGATAACGATGAATTACAAAATATTTTAAATCAATTTCAACCACAAGACTGGTTACAGCACAGCATGGAAAACTGTGGCGACAAATCCATTATGCTCATTTCAGCGGGCGGCACGTATAACCTAGACTACGCTTTATCCGCGCCAGCAAGTGCTACACCATATTTAGAAAATTGCTTATACATTCAACAAATATTGACAGAATTGCATTTATCCGTAGTACGTTGTCGTTTTGTCAAATTAGCGGCGAATACTACAGCATTGATAAAAATACCTGCACATTATCATTGGTTTAGGCATATTGCGATTTACATTCCGATTCAAACTCAGGTCGGCGTATATTTTCACAGTGGCGAAACTCAAACGGCTATGCAAACAGGTGAGGCATGGATAGCTAACCCTGCACAAACACAAGGTTTATCTAACAACAGTCAGCAAGATTGTATACATCTCATCATTGAGGTGAAAAAAGATATGACACTGGACAATCTCATTGCACAAAATGAAGTCAAAATGATTTATCCAGATTTTCAAACTGATATTGATTTAAATCTATCACGCTTTCATTTTGAAGTATTCACACCTGCTGAAATTGAAACGCTAACCAATGAATTATCAAAAATTGTTGAAAAATCAGACATTTCTACTGAAGCATTTAGCTATTATCAAGTAACACTCAGTAATTTTAAAACGCAATGGCAGTTAAATTTTGAGCAATTTGGTCATCAACATCGTGGAGAATTATTTTATTACGATACAATTTTGAGCTTTAAAGACAATGTGTTACCTAAAATTCGGCGTTGGATTGCGAAAAATCTCCGTGCCCAAGCCATCATCGAAACGATTATTACTTTACCACAAGTAACAGCACGTCCAACCACAACTAAAATTGGACAGAAATTTGTGGTGCGCAAAAAAAGTTTACCGTGCGTAGACTGGCAATCACTGTATCAAGTCATTGAACAATATGAAAATCAAGCCAGTTTTCAATGTTTATCACAAGCGGCATTACGTGATTTATTGCGATATTTTCAATACGCTGAAAGCTTGGACAAAATATATCCTACTCTTGCCAAACGATGGACTGATAAAGATGAATTTACAGTTGCGATTCAGCAATTATTAAACGTTGGCTTGTTGCAAGAACGTTTTACCAGTCCAGAATTTGACCGCCCTATTTTCATCGTTTCCGCACCGCGTGCAGGTAGCACCTTATTGTATGAAATTTTAGCGAAATTCCCCGAAATTTGGGCATTAGGACAAGAAAGTCATGAAATCATCGAGGGTATCCCGGCACTACACCCTAAAGCTTATCATTACCAATCCAATCGCCTTACTGCCAAACAAGCTACAACTGAAATAGCAATAGAATTAAAACAACGTTTTATGCGACAATTACGCGATAATAAAGCCACTTTATTTTTAGATTATCCAGTTATGAAACGTCCTACAAGTTTACGTTTCCTAGAAAAAACGCCAAAAAATGCCTTACGAGTCAGTTTTTTAAAACAAATTTTTCCTCAAGCACTATTTATCTTTTTATATCGTGATCCACAAGAAAATATTAGTAGCATATTGGAAGGTTGGCGTAGCAGAAGTTTTATTTCTTACAAGCAATTACCAAATTGGCAACATAAAAATTGGTGTTTTTTATTACCACCTGATTGGCAGCAAAATTTAAAAAATAAGTCTTTAGTTGAAATTTCTAGCGAACAGTGGCGCGCAGCAAATTATTATATTTGGCAGGACTTACAAGCTTTACCGCGTGAAGATTGGTATTTTATACATTATCATGATTTGGTGGGCAATACGCCTCAAGTGATACAAAATATTAGTAAATTTGCAGGATTAACTTGGCATCCAGAAATTGATCAAATATTATCGAAAGACTTAACCGTGTCTAAAATGGCATTATCTGCGCCCTCTCCAGATAAATGGCGAAAACATACCTACGAATTAGACAGGGTATTACCAGAATTAAAATCTTTCGTCCGTCGTGTGGAAATGGAATTATGCCAAAAATAAACCCGAAAGTTGATTTAATCACAGAATCATATCTAGCAGATGAAATTGAGTTTACTTTACCCATTACAGAACAGGCAGCCAATCCGCAAGCAATTTTATTAACAGGCGCGACGGGTTTCTTAGGTGTTTGTTTACTCAATGAATTATTACAAAAAACGGATGCGCAAATTTACTGTTTAGTACGTGCGTCTGATGAACAAAAAGGTTTTGAGCGCGTTCAAGAACAACTGATTTTTTATCAATTCTGGAAAACTGCCTATCAACAACGTATCATCCCTATTATCGGCGATTTAGCTAAACCTACTTTGAATTTAAATAGCGAGCAATTTACCGAGTTAAGTAGAAAAATAGATGTGATTTATCATAATGGCGCGTATGTGAATTCTATGCGACCTTATGCCAGTTTAAAATCTTCTAACATACTAGGTACAAAGGAAATTTTACGTTTAGCGAGTTTGGTAAAAACTAAACCTGTTCATTTTATTTCCACATTAGCGGTTTATTTTAGTGCTGCACACAACGATACTGTCGTAACGGAAGAAACAATGCCTAGTGACAGTTTGCGAGGCGGTTATAAACAGAGTAAATGGGTTGCAGAACAATTGGTATTACGTGCAAGTCAGCGTGGATTGCCATGCAATATTTATCGTCCCGGACGCATTATGGGACACAGTGAAACGGGTATTACGAGTAATATGACGGATTTATTAACCACTGTTTTAAAAGGTTGTATTGAAATCGGTCAAGTGCCAGATAAAAAAAATAAGATCAATATTGTGCCAGTGGATTATGTCAGTCGTGCCATTGTAGATTTAGCGTCACAACAACGTTTTGGTGAAGTGTTTCATTTGACTAATCCGCAATCTGTGACATGGCATGATTTGGTGCAAATGGTGCGTAATGTAGGTTATCATTTAGAGACTATAAATTATGATGACTGGTCAGAATCGTTGCAAAATTTTGCAGCACAAAAATCTCATGATGCAGTATACTCACCACTATTATTGTTATTACGCTCTTCTTCCGCCTTTTTTGCAAAAAAACCCGAATTTGACACACAATTAACTCAAAATAAGTTGCAAGATACATCTATCGTATGTCCACAAGTGGATCAAACTTTAATTAGTCGTTATTTCAAACACTTCCAGCATGTACAGTACATTCAACCAGTTTGAATAACTTGCAAATAAATCATAAATTCACTAGATAGTATTTCATGTCCAAAATAGTTACGACGCGCTTCATTGATAGCCTACTGCAACGTGCTGATTTAGTAGGAATTATTGACAAACAGGTAGCGTTGAAAAAAGTGGGTTCAAATTATAAAGGCTTGTGCCCATTTCATAACGAAAAAACACCTTCTTTTACAGTCTATCCACAACAACAAACTTATCACTGTTATGGCTGCGGTGCGCACGGTAATGCGATCACTTTTTTAAGAGAATACAATCGATTAAGTTTTGAGGAAACGATTGAAGAACTTGCTGGTATTTACGGTTTAGAAATCGAATACGAAACTGAAACTCAGCCTTCAAAACCAAAAAATGATGATTTATACCAAATTCTCCAACAAGTTTGCCAATTTTATCAACAACAATTACAACAATCTCCCATTGCACTAGATTATTTCCAACAGCGCGGTTTAACAGCCGACACGATTAAATGCTATGAATTAGGTTACGCGCCGCAAGCGTGGGATAGTGTGCTAAAACAATTCGCCACAGAGCAAGTCCAACAATTGATAGATGCTGGATTAATCTCAGAAAAATCACAACGTCGTTATGATAGATTCCGTCATCGGGTGATGTTTCCAATTCACGATCAAAAAGGACGTGTCATTGCGTTTGGCGGTCGCGTATTAGATGATAGTAAGCCTAAATATTTAAATTCTCCAGAAACGGCACTATTTCAAAAAAGTTCGGAATTGTATGGTTGGCACTTAGTCAAAAAACAGAAAGAATTACAAAGCGTTGTCATTGTCGAAGGTTATATGGATGTCATCGTTTTAGCGCAATTTGGGATAAATAATGCGGTGGCAACGCTTGGTACAGCAACTTCTACCGAACATCTAAATCGCTTATTTCGTATCGTACCAGAGGTTATTTTTTGTTTCGATGGCGACGCAGCAGGTTATAAAGCCGCTAAACGTGCCCTAGAAATCGTTTTACCCATATTATTCGATGGGCGACAAATTCGCTTTGCCTTTTTGCCCGACGGCGAAGACCCAGACAGTTTTATACGTCAACATGGTAAAACACAATTTGAAGATTATCTGCAACAAGCCAAGTTATTATCTAACTTTTTATTCGATGAATACTTATTAAAAGAAATCCAATCTGATCCACCGTATACGCCTGAAAGTATTGCACAACTAAAAAGAACTGTAGAAAAAAACGTTGTACCTTTATTAGAGCAATTACCTAAAAATTCTGAATATTATCGCTTAATGTTCAAAAGGTTAGAGGAAATTAGTGCAGATTTAGGTTTTGAAGGTGCAAATTTTAAAAAGTCGGCTAAACTTAGTAAGCAAACCAAAGCGAAACGGACACCGAAAACCGTCCCTTCTTTGGCGGAAAAGGCACTTAGGTTATTAATACAAAGACCGAGTTTAGCGGAAGAAGTTGAACGTATTGATAAATTTCAATATGTGCAGGATGAAAAAGCTAACTTATTGATAAATTTAGTTGAATTTGTTCATCAGCACCCCCATGTCAACACGGCTATTCTGTTAGAGCATTGGCGTGATGATAAAACGTTCGATTATTTGGTTTCATTAGCATCGAATACGCATTTATTATCAGAACAAGAAATTTTACAGGAATTTATTAGCGCAGTGGAACAACTGCAATATTGCGCTAGTGTATGTCAACGTAGGCGGCAATTACTTGAAAAAATTAAACAAGGTATTGCAACCGCTTCTGAACAGCAAATGCTTGCGCAACTTTATGCGGACGAAGCGCAATTATTTAAATGCCGTTAAAAGCACGCCGCACTTTTTGTAATTTTTTCGTTCACAAACCAAGCAAACTGAAAATGCTTTGCTATAATTACAACACGTTGTGGTTTTTATCGCAATCTCGTTTCTAAAAACAAGTCCAAGAGCACAATAAAAGCACTATGAACCAAGAGCAACAAAAATCGCGCTTAAAACAGCTCATTGCTAAAGGTAAAGAGCAGGGTTATCTCACTTATCACGAAGTGAATGATCATCTACCCGATGACATCGCTGACCCCGAACAAATAGATACAATTATTAATATGATCAATGATATGGGGATTTCTGTTCATGAATTCGCCCCAGACGCTGACTCTCTGTTGATGGTGGAATCTGAAGTTACTGCAGACGAGGACGCGGCTGAGGAAGCGGCTGCCGCTCTAATTAGCACTGATAACGAGTTTGGTCGCACGACCGACCCTGTGCGGATGTATATGCGAGAAATGGGCGCCGTTGATTTATTGACTCGTGAGGGCGAAATTAAAATTGCCAAGCGCATTGAAGAGGGTTTAAGCCAAGCTTTATCTGCACTAGCAACCCACCCCGATATTGTGGGTGAATTCGTTTCCTATTTCGATCAGGTGCAAACCCAAGAGCGCAAATTAGGCGATATTATTTCCGGTTTTCACAATAAAGAGGAAGAAATCGAAGAAATTATTGAAGAAAACGACATAAGTGCAGCAGATTCAGATAATGAGGATGACGATGATGATGCAGATGTTTCATTGTTGGCTGACGATAACCTAGATATGGAGGAGGCAGAGCAACGTTTTGGTCATCTCGGTCAATTGCATACGCAACTGATTGTGGCGCGTGAGCAATATGGGATTGATTCCGAAGAATTTAAAAAACTACGCAAAGAAGTTGCTGATTGTTTCTTAGAATTCAAAATATTACCGCGAGTAATTGATGATTTAACGTTCAAATTACGCGATGTTGTTGCAGAAATCCGCGATCATGAGTCAATTATTCGTGATATTTGTGTGCGTGACGTGGGCATGGATAAGCGCGAATTTTTAACCAGCTTTAAGAATAATTCAACTCACTTGGGTTGGACTGATGCGCTTATAAAAAGTGGACGCAATTACGCTGTAAAATTAACGCTTCATGCAGATAAAATCCGTGAGCAACAAGAATTACTGGTTGATATTGAGCAGCAATGTCATTTGCATTTGGAAGAAATAAAAGATATTAACAAACGTATTTCCATAGGCGAGGCAAAAGCGCGTCGTGCGAAAAAGGAAATGATTGAAGCTAACTTACGTTTGGTGATTTCAATTGCTAAAAAATATACCAATCGGGGGTTGCAATTCCTTGATTTAATTCAAGAGGGTAACATTGGTCTTATGAAAGCGGTGGATAAGTTTGAATATCGTCGCGGTTATAAATTTTCAACTTATGCGACTTGGTGGATTCGTCAGGCAATCACACGTTCCATTGCTGATCAGGCGCGTACAATCCGCATTCCGGTACACATGATCGAAACGATTAATAAACTTAATCGCGTATCGCGGCAGATTTTACAAGAAAAGGGACGCGAAGCAACACCCGACGAATTAGCCGAACGCATGGAAATGCCAGAGGACAAAGTGCGTAAAGTGCTAAAAATTGCTAAAGAGCCAATTTCTATGGAAACACCCATTGGTGATGATGAAGATTCGCATTTAGGTGATTTTATTGAAGATACAAGCATTCCCGCACCATTAGATTCTGCCACTTTTGAAGGTTTGCGCCGTGCGACTCAAGACATGTTACACAGCTTAACGCCGAGAGAAGCCAAAGTATTACGGATGAGATTTGGCATCGACATGCACACTGATCATACGTTGGAAGAGGTAGGTAAACAATTTGACGTAACTCGTGAGCGTATTCGCCAAATAGAAGCGAAAGCTTTACGCAAATTGCGTCATCCTAGCCGCTCAGAGCAATTGCGCAGTTTTTTAGATTAGCAAGTTTCATGAAAGCAAGCCTCTCAAACCTTTCGGGAGTGCTTGCTTTTTTTGCTATAGTTTGGACAATAAATGACATTTGGGAACAGATATGAACACTCAAGTTTTTGTCAATACAGACTTATTAGAACAAGCGATGCAAGCAACCCATGTCCAAAATAGCCAAGCATTGGTAGAAACAGCATTACAACTGATGATACAAAAGCCATCTATAAAACCACCAATAGGCTTTGGTATGCTCAAAAGTCATAAAAAAACAATACCTGCTGATTTAGACCCCGCGAGTCTGATAAACAAAGAGCAGGTGTAGGTTTGTAATCTACATCCAAACATTTTACATAATTGCAAGGATAATCAAAACGTTCGGGTTACAAGCCTTGACCCGCGAGCCGCGAGTGAAAAAAAGCTGCGTATTTCTCGATACTTTACACAATCAGTACGCTTGTAGGCTATAATGGTTTTTATTCACTTCGTTAGGTTTTTAGAAATGCTGTTCTTCTGAAAACTCTGAAAAAGTTTGTAAGTCATTGATTTTAGGTGGAGCGTATTTGCA
>CAYMCP010000035.1:0-36455 GCA_964388965.1 uncultured Thiotrichaceae bacterium
GAATGCGATTGCTACGGTCAATATAAAGATAGCCTTCTTTTATCAACATGTTAAAGTCAGTTATGCCATAAGGAAATTTCATTTTTTACACCCTAATTTGGAAAAAGTAGTAATTCGATAACATATTGAGTAATAAGCTTTTGCCAAATCGACGCGGACGTAAAAATAACAACTGTAGGAGTTACGCAATTGAGTTCAAAGTATAGCGTGGAACTCTAAGGTTGAACGATGCAAATCCCTTGTAAAATTTTGAACACAATCTTTTTCATGCTAACCGAAAGCTCAAACTTTACCTAGATGTCAAATCGGTTCTATATGAGAATGTAAAATCTATTTTATAAAAATCAGAGCAAATAGGTACGCAAAATTTACTTTGCTAAATCAATTCAATAACAAGTCATCTAACAGTGTCATCAAGGTTGATTTTTGTACTGATTGTTTTAAGTGTTGCGTTCGGATAATTGCTCGTAAATCCCATAATGCGTGCTCAAAATCGTCATTTACAACTAAATAATCAAATTTATAACAATGTTGCATTTCCTCAACTGCTGCCTGCAAACGGCGTTTAATGGTCTCTCCATCATCTTGTCCGCGTCCGTGTAAACGCTGTGACAAAGCTGGTCTTGAAGGAGGGAGAATAAAAATACTGATAGCATCCGGCATAAATTGGCGTACTTTTTCCGCGCCCTGCCAATCAATTTCTAAAATAATATCAATGCCTTGTATTAATTTAGATTCTACCCATGTTCTTGACGTACCGTAATAATTATCGAATACCGTTGCATATTCTAAAAATACATTATCTGCTAACATTGCCTCAAATTGAGTTTTATCCACAAAATAATAATTTTTTCCGTGTATTTCACCTTTTCTGGCAGGGCGGGTAGTATGAGATATTGAAACTTGTAAATTTTCGTGAATTGCCAACAATGCGTTGACTAGACTGGTTTTACCTGCACCAGACGGCGCGGAAATAATGTATAAATGACCTTGCATAATAATCTCTTAATTTGCTAACTGACTCACGACTTGAGCAAGCTGTTTTGCAATGATTTCAACCTGTTGGATGTCAAATCCTTCCACCATTACCCGAACTACAGGCTCTGTACCAGACGGACGTAACAAGATACGACCTTGTCCTGCAAGTAATTGTTCGGCATCCCTAATAGCTTGTTGAATAGAAGCATGTTGTAAATCAATATGTTGTTTAATAGGTACGTTGATCATGTGTTGTGGCGATTTGCGCATTCCAACTTTTAGTTCATGCAAACTCAGATTAGAATTCGCCATGATTGCCAACACTTGTAAAGCTGTAACAATGCCGTCGCCGGTTGTCGTGCGGTCAAGACAGATAATGTGTCCAGAAGATTCGCCACCTAAAGTGCTATGCAATTGTTGGAGTTTTTCTAACACATATCTATCACCGACTTTGCTACGCTGAAAATCAATACCATGACTTACTAATGCTTGCTCTAATCCTAAATTACTCATCAGTGTACCGACCACACTACCTTGTAATTTACCAGCTCGATGTTTATCCATTGCGATAATAAATAATAACTCGTCACCATCTACTACCTCACCTCTATCGTCAACCATGATCACCCGATCACCATCACCGTCCAGAGCAATACCTAAATTTGCTTGATACTCTAAAACGGCTTTTTGTAAAGCTTGCGGTTGAGTCGCGCCGAAACCTGCATTAATGTTCAAACCATTAGGTTCGACACCGATTGAGATAACATGCGCATCTAATTCATTAAAAACATTAGGTGCAATGTGGTAAGTTGCGCCATGCGCACAATCTACGATAATTTTGAAGCCTTTTAAATTCACATCATAAGGCAAGGTACTTTTACAGAATTCAATGTAACGTCCTGCGGCATCGGCAATGCGTTTAGCTTTTCCTAATTGATTAGGTTCAACCGTTTGCATTGGCTCGTTTAATTTAGCTTCAATTTTAAATTCTAATTCATCGGGTAGTTTCGTGCCGGTTTTAGAAAAAAATTTAATTCCATTATCTTGAAACGGATTATGTGATGCGCTGATCACGATACCCGCTTGTGCGTGAAAAGTTCTTGTTAAATAAGCGATGGCTGGCGTGGGCATAGGTCCTAATAAGCAAATATCCATACCCGCTGCGGATAAACCTGCTTCTAGTGCAGATTCAAACATATAACCTGAAATGCGTGTATCTTTACCAATTAATACCTTATTGCTGCCATTAGCTTGCGCTAACACCCGTCCAACAGCCCAACCAAGTTTTAATACAAATTCTGCTGTGATAGGCGGTTTACCGACCACGCCACGTATACCATCAGTACCGAAATATTTACGTTGTTGCATTATTAGTTTTTAGTAACGAAAGAAATGAATAATAACACTTTATCAGTTAGCACGTAAAACGACGTGTCATAACAGCAATTTTTAATTTTTTCCTCGTTCCAGCGGTCTCCGTTGCGACGAGGAAAATTCTTTTTGCATGACGCTGCGCGTCAATGGTTTATTCTACGCGGTGCGTAGAACAATATTTTTCCGTGTAAACTTAACGCAGCACGTAGAATGAGGAGGGAAATTAAAATTTTAAAGGCGTTGCGCAATCGTGTCCATCAATTGCCCTGCAATATCTAAATTAAACTGCTGATCAAGCTCACGAATACAAGTAGGACTGGTTACATTAATTTCAGTTAAATAATCACCAATAACATCCAATCCTACAAAAATTAAACCCTTTTCGCGTAAAGTCGCGCCTACTTGTTCGCAAATCCAATAATCTCGCTCGTTTAATGCAATCCCTTCTCCGCGCCCACCTGCTGCCAAATTGCCGCGTGTTTCGCCCAATGCTGGAATACGTGCTAATGCGTAGGGAATCGGTTTACCTTCAATCAATAAAATGCGTTTATCACCTTGACTAATTTCCGGAATAAAACGTTGCGCCATGATAAAACGTCGTTGATGATCAGTTAAAGTTTCAATAATAACCGATGTGTTGACATCATTTTGCCTAATCCGAAAAATGGATGCACCACCCATACCATCTAAGGGTTTTAAGATAATATCTTGGTGTTGGACAAGAAAATCTCGAATGAGTTGTATTTGATTAGTGACTAAATTGGGTGGACAACATTGCGGAAACCACATCGTGTATAATTTTTCATTCGCATCTCGTAAACTTTGTGGTTTATTAACTATCAAAGTACCTTGTTTTTCAGCTTGTTCTAGCAAATAAGTCGCAATAATGTATTCTAAATTAAACGGCGGGTCTTTGCGCATCAAAATAACATCTAATGTGTGTAATGGTTGTATTGTCTCATGCGTTAAGTGATACCAATTTTTAGCATTATCAATTACTTCAATATATTGCATTCTGGCATAGGCTTGACCATCACGTAAAAACAAATCAGCCAATTCCATATAGTAGAGCTGCCAACCACGCGCCTGTGCTGCTAATAACATAGCAAAACTACTATCTTTTCGTATATTGATGTACGCAATTGCATCCATTACAACACCCAATTTAATCATCTTTCTCAGCCTGTTTTTTTAATAATTTCAAGGCATGATATGCTGCGTCCTGTTCAGCGCGCCGTCGGCTATCACCCCTACCTCTGGTTGCTTTTAAACCCTCAATTTGGCACTGTACTTCAAAATGCTGATTATGTGCTGGACCTTGCATTTTTAAAACTTGATAATCGGGTAAAGGCTGTTGACGTGCCTGTAAATACTCTTGTAAGCACGTTTTAGGGTCTTTTTCGATAGTTGAAGTGGATAAATTCGACAAACGTGATTCAAACCATTTTAATACGACTTGCTGACAATTAAGTAAATCAGAATCAAGATATATCGCGCCAATAACAGCCTCAAGCGCGTCCGCTAATGTTGAATTGCGTCGCCAACCTCCAGAGCGTTGCTCACCCATACCCAGACAGAGATGATGACCTAACTCCAATTCTTGTGCAATTTCCGCCAAAGTTTCGCCTTTAACCAAGCTGGCACGTAATCGAGTCAACTGCCCTTCTTTTGCTTTTGGAAAACGTTGGAATAGGAATTCACCGATAATCAAACTTAATAACGCATCACCTAAAAATTCTAAGCGTTCATTATTGGGATTACCAGCACTGCGGTGAGTTAAAGCGGTTTGTAAATGCGCTGATTGCTGAAACTGATAACCCAAAGTTTGATAAAGTTTTTGTAAATCAAATTCTTTCAAGGAAACTATTTAAATTCAATGGTTTGGTCAAATTTAGAAATCAAATACAGGTTGCTAAATAACGGGATTTCATCTTGAAATTGTACAATCAATTCAAATCCTTCGGGTGTGCGTTTGTATTTAATAAATTCGTCGTAGTTGTTGTTTTTAATTTTACTCACATCGTTTACCCCAAAACGACGCATTAGTGCTTTTTTCACTGTCATTGCGCTTTGCTTTTTAATATCAGGAATCGATTTGATGCTTTCTAGCGAACTCATGATTTTAGACTGTTCCATGTAGATTGGAAAAAGCTGAAATCCAAGCCAACCGATTGTACCAATAATAATGAGTGGAATGATGAATTTAGTGATACCACGTTGTTTAATAAGCATTTTTTCCCCTTAATAGTGCTACATAGTTCTGACATCTATTCTACTGAATATCAAAGTAATCATGTTTTTGAGTTACTGGACTAGTTTATAGCCTTTAAAAACTGTTCACAATATTGGGTATAGAATTCTCTCAATTTTATAATATAACTCATTGATTTGTTAGAAACAATTATTTATACCAAGCAAATTATTTAATTCTTGTACCTAAACGTTCCCAGCTAATACCGCCATTCGACCAATCCAAATTCATCCAGATAAAAAAAGCCTTACCGATCAAGTTTTGTTCTGGCACTGTTCCCCAATAACGGCTATCCCGACTATTATCACGATTATCACCCAATACAAAATATTCTCCCTCAGGCAATACATATTGATTATATTTAATATGGGTAGGATGTTTAGGTATGATTAAAATTTGGTGTGTTGCGTCGGGCAGATGCTCAATGCGCAAATCCGCGCCCGTCATATTACTGCCAGAGCCTTCACCACTGTAGGTAGCAATTTTTTCTTGGCTGACAATTTCACCATTAATATACAAGTGTTTGCTTTCACGGTTATAGTGAATTGTATCGCCGGGTAGACCTACTACACGCTTAATAAAGGGAGTCGAAAGGTCTTCAGGATAGCGGAATACAACGACATCGCCACGCTTTGGCTCACCAATCGGGATAATTTTACTATTGATAACGGGTAGACGAATGCCATAGGCAAATTTATTGACTAAAATGAAATCGCCTATCAGTAAAGTAGGCATCATTGAGCCAGACGGAATCCGAAACGGCTCAACTAAGAATGAGCGTAAAATTAATACAATTAAAAACACCGGTAGCAAAGATTTAGATAAATCCACTATTAATGGTAAACTTTTCGCCTCTTCTCGTACTGCGTCGCTGGCATCCGGCGGTAATTTTTTCACTAATTCACGACGCTTCGGTGCGATAAAAACAGTATCGAATAGCCAGATTAAGCCACTAATTACAATACAGATGACTAATATCGTCGCTAAATCCCAGTTCCAGTCTAAGTTCATTTGTTGGTTTTCCCGACATGTAATACAGCTAAAAACGCATCTTGTGGAATCGTTACAGAACCCACTTGTTTCATACGTTTTTTACCTTCTTTTTGTTTTTCTAGCAATTTACGCTTACGTGTTACGTCCCCACCATAACATTTTGCTGTGACGTTTTTGCGTAAGGCTTTCACGGTTTGACGCGCAATAATTTGTGAACCAATCGCCGCTTGAATAGCAACATCAAACATTTGGCGCGGTATCACGTCTTTCATGCGTTCTGTTAATTCTCTTCCCCGTACTGTACTTTGGTCACGATGTACAATAATGGATAAAGCATCAACAGGTTCACCATTAATTAATACATCTAATCTAACTAATGGTGCAAGTTGGAATCGTACAAAATTATACTCTAACGAGGCATAACCACGACTGACTGATTTTAGGCGGTCGAAAAAGTCTAACACCATTTCACTCATAGGTAATTCGTAAGAAAGTGCGACTTGTGAGCCTAAATACTGCAATTTCGTTTGTACGCCACGTTTTTCAATACATAAATTGATGACGTTACCCAAATAATCTTGTGGCAACAACATATTAGTTTCAACAATGGGTTCGCGCATTTCAGCAATTTTGTTCAACGCGGGCAAAGCCGACGGATTATCTATTAATATGACATCGCCGGATGTTGTTTTAACCTCATATATGACCGTTGGAGCGGTGGTAATCAAATCTAATTCATATTCACGTTCTAGGCGTTCTTGGATGATTTCCATGTGTAGCATACCTAAAAAACCACAACGAAATCCAAAACCTAACGCTTGTGAGTTCTCAGGTTCATAGTGTAATGCTGCGTCATTCAAACGTAATTTAGATAAGGCTTCACGGAATGAATCATAATCTGCTGAATCGGTCGGAAACATACCCGCAAATACACGTGGTTTAATCGCCTGAAAACCGGGCAATGGTTTATCGGTTGGATTATCGTCAGTGGTTAAAGTATCGCCGACTGGTGCGCCATAAATATCTTTAATGCCCGCAACAACAAAACCAACTTCGCCAGTACCTAACACATCTTTATCAGTACGTTTTGGGGTAAAAATACCCACTTTATCGACTTGGAAACTGCGTCCGGTAGACAGGATTTTGATTTTCTGACGCTTACTCAAGCTACCATTAACGACCCGAACCAGTGATACCACACCTAAATAGTTATCAAACCAAGAATCAATAATTAATGCTTGTAATGGTGCATCAGGGTTGCCTTTTGGTGGTGGAATTTTTTTAATTAAAGTTTCTAATAACTCTTCTACACCAAGTCCGGTTTTTGCGCTGATTTGACTGGCATCATGCGCTTCAATTCCAATAATTTCCTCAATTTGCTGTATTACCCGTTCAGGTTCAGCAGAAGGCAAATCTATTTTGTTTAGGACTGGTAAGACTTCTAAACCTTGTTCAATCGCAGTATAACAATTAGCAACACTTTGTGCTTCAACGCCTTGCGCTGCGTCCACGACGAGTAATGCACCTTCACAAGCGGCTAAGGAACGTGATACTTCATAAGAAAAATCGACATGCCCCGGCGTATCAATAAAATTTAGATGATAAATCTGACCATCTTTAGCCTGATAATCTAAAGTAACGCTTTGTGCTTTGATAGTAATGCCGCGCTCGCGTTCCAAATCCATCGAGTCTAGTACTTGCTCAGACATTTCACGCTCTGAAAGACCGCCACAAATTTGAATAAATCTATCAGCTAAAGTGGATTTTCCATGATCGATATGGGCAATAATTGAAAAATTACGGATGTGCTTCATGCAGTGTTTTAATTCCAGTTTTATCCCATTGGCTTCAACAGGCTTTTAATGTCTCGCAAAAATACAACAATTGTTATCATTTTACAACATTTAATTGTCATTTTATACTTGTGATTGCGTGATAGATTGAGTATCTGATTGATTTAACGCTGTTACTGCTGTTCAGAACTCGATAACTGAAAAAGATTACTATGTAAGCTACCGATTTTAAAAAAAGAATACATCAAATTTAAATTATTATTACTCCAACCACGCAGGTAGATCGGTTACATCATCCAAACACACGAGAGGATTATAATTTAATAAACGCGCTTTTTCCTGCAAACCGTAAGACACAGCAATACTCGCCATACCGGCATTATTCGCCATTTCTAAATCAAACAAACTATCTCCAATCATGACCGCGTGGTCTGCGTCCACATTTAATTCTTCTAAAATTTCATATAACATTTGCGGATGCGGTTTAGAAAACGTCTCTTCTGCACAGCGCGTACTATGAAATAATTGTTTCAAACCTGTTTGCTCTAATGCCTCGTCCAAACCACGCCGACCCTTACCCGTTGCAATGGCTAACTGATAACCCTGATCGTAAAGTGTTTTTAATACTTCGTCGGCTTTATCGAATAACGGCGTTGGTTTAGCTTGTGCCGAAAAATAATTATCTCGATAAATTTTCGTAGCCTGTTTTAATTGTGCGGGCGTAGCATCTGGACATAATGCCTCAAATCCTTCAAACAAACCTAAACCAACAATTTGCCTAATGTCATCTACGCTACGTGTTTGTAGTCCAAGTGCTTTAATGGATGTTTGAAAACAGTCCACAATACGCGCTTGAGAATCCATTAAAGTTCCGTCCCAATCAAAAATAAGCAGTGTAAACTTTTGTGACATAATCTATCCAACGAGTAAAAAATAAAAAGCATAGTTTAGCAGAAATTTTTACCAACCTACCTTGTGTAACATTATCAAAGGCGTAGGCATATAGATATGTAGAAGAGTGGGTGTGAAATTTGTAATTTTAATATTTTTATTGTTAAGATATAGCGTATCTAAGCTGTATTTCGATAAAGATCGTTGCAATAAAAAATAATCATCTTAACTTATTCGCAGATAATTGCTTAAAAAAATTATTTTTGGCAAATTTCAATACCGCCATGTCCAACACGTTTTGCTTGATACATGCACTCGTTTAACTTACTTAATAACATATCTATATCCACTTCATATTGATAATCACAGGCACCAATACTTAAATTTAATTTGAGCAATTCATTCATAGGGGTATGAATAGAATCTTTTTTAATTCTTTCTAATACAATTCGTGGTTCACCATTGTTAAAATTCCATAATACCATTAAAAATCGATCACCGCCCCAACGTGCAATCCAATCACCTTTGCGAATGTTGCTCATAGTAACCTCTGCGACGTGAGTCAAACATACATCACCGATATGTCGCCCAAAATGCTCATTAATCTGTGAAAAATTATCGATGTCTAATAATGCGACTAATAAGCGACTATTGTCACGCGATGCTCTGGCAATATCTTGACGTAAACGCTCTTCACCCGCTACACGATTGAGCACACCAGTTAGCGGGTCTAAATTAGAATCTATATTCTGTGCTCGATTCAAAAACTCTAATTTTTGCGCCATGTAATGTATATGCTCCATTAACAAACCAATTTCGTCTTTATAATCATCGGTGTGTAAATGTAATGGCATATCGTGATTAATATGAGCGTCCAATTGCTTAATTGTAAAAAAAATTGGTTTTAACAATAAATATAATAAAAAAATATTCAGCCCAACAGTTATAACAGATAAAAATAGCGGAATAAATAAAATATCAATAGATTTGCCTAAAAGCATAAAATAGCTAAAAACTGCCAGTAGTGGGGTGAATGAAGCGAGTAATACCACTAATGCAATTTTAAACATATAGTTAAATTTAATAAAAAATATTCTGGACAATGCAGAGTAAAGTCCAAATGAATGCACGTTATTCATGGTATATTCTGATTCAATTTCGTTATCAAATGCTCACGCGCATCCTCAAATGAGGATGGGTGAATTTACCAGTTGTACGCAGGATACGCACACCATTTCCATCATGATCAACAACTAATCCACTGTTTTAATGGATTTATATCGATCTAAGCTGAAGACAATTTTATCGATCCAGCTTACAATTTTCAATGTATAACGCCTCACACGCCTGCACTTTCCCGCGCTCAAAACATCATGGTAATAAAATTTACTGCATCTGGATTATTCAGTTGTAATTTTGAAACGACGCACTTCTAATGGAATACCTAAGTAAGAAAGTAAACCAATAGAACCTTTTAAGGCAAATTTACGATTAGTTAAATCTGCTCTAATTAATTCTACACCGTCCGCTGTGGCAACTAATTCTGTTTTAGTCAGCTCGACTTTGATAGCCTCCCAACTGTCCGGCGGTAAAATGTAACGAGATTTAGCGAAAAAAGCGTGTTTTTTACCAATACTTACACCGGTGCGAAATCGCGCGTCAGCACGACAACCAATCGTAAAATATAAAATATCATCCGTTAAATTTTCCGAAAAACCAAGAGTAAAAAATGAACCATAAGTTTTACCACTTTTTTCCCGATACGCTGTGTGTAATTGTACTTCAGCTTCAATCGTCACTTTTTTGTGCTTAGAAAAATCATAAGCAACATTTTGAGTCCACAAATTACCTAGACCCTGAATCGCTAACTCACCATCTTGATTGATTTTGAAAGTACGGCAAGAATCACACTTCATTGCTGGCGTAAAATCTGGAAAAGGAAGATATTTATCCACTAAAATGGGTGCTGCAATTAACTGTGCTGATAGCAGTACAGAGCATAATAATATCAATAAACGCATGGATTTACCTTTCTAAATTATGAATGTCTTTATTACTGTACTATAGAAATATGAATTTGAATAGACATTGCAAAATTTTACTTTCCCCCAAATTATAGTCAACAATGCACGGCGTTGTAGGCAAATTCTGTGTAGTTCAACAGATAAATCTAATGCTTTTCAAATGTAGCACCCTGCTATAGACTTGGACGGCTATTAATTTAGTTTTGCAAAGTTGATATAGTGCGTTCCATTTAGAAATCTGCACTAAGAAGCCAAAAATCTTGTATTGCTATAAAAATTATGAAATGACTCGTACATTAAGGAAATATACATGTCACACGATTATAAACATGAATTTAAATCATTAAATATTGCTATTTTAACGGTATCAGATTCTCGCACTGAAGAAACGGATAAATCGGGTAAAACTTTAGTTGAACGTTTAACTCAAGCAGGACATCAATTGTCGGAAAAAGCGATTGTGCCAGATGATATTTATCAAATTCGTGCCATTGTTTCTAAATGGATTGCAAACGACGCTATTGATGTTGTGATTAGCTCAGGTGGTACTGGGGTGACGGGGCGAGATGGTACACCAGAGGCTGTTGAGCCATTGTTAGATAAAATTATTGATGGATTTGGTGAAATTTTTCGTTTTTTATCGTATCAAGAAATTAATACTTCAACTTTACAATCTCGTGCTTTAGCAGGTGTCGCAAATGGTACATACATTTTTTGCCTACCGGGTTCAACAGGTGCATGTTGCACTGCGTGGGATAAACTCATACAAGAACAACTTGATGCACGAACACGCCCTTGTAATCTGACTGAATTAATGCCACGTTTACTAGAAAAATAATATTGTGGTATGGAGGATGCCGCATTTGGTAATCCTCAAGAGGAATTATTACCATGTTTTACATCATGTTAAGTTTTATTGCGGGCTATTTGCTTTATCAAAATTATCAATTACGTCAACAACTTTTGCATTTTCAAACAGAAGCTCAAACTTTACAAAAAAAAGTATTTAATCTTAATGCGTTATTAGATTCTATACCGGTTGGGCTCACTGTCTTTAAGCCAGATGGCAACATTTTTTGTCGTAATAAACACGCGCGTCAATTAACTCGTCCCGATAAAAATACGTTAGACAAGCAACAATATGAAATTTGTTCAATTGATACAGGTTTACCTTATCCTGCTGAAAAAACACCTTTTCGTCAAGCCTTGCAAGGTAAGCAAACTTTTATTGATGATGCAGAAATTAAAATTTGCAATCGCTCTATTCCGGTCGAGATGTGGGGCACACCTATTTATGACATGCAAGGAAAATTAATTTTTATTATTACCTTGTTTCAAGAGATTGGTAAACGTTTAAAATTAGAGTGTGCGCGTGAGCAGCAGATGCGACAGATATTAGGTGATAAAGAACGTTTTAGAACTATCGCTGAAACGATGCCAATTCCACTATTTATTGTCAGTTTAGCCGATGGTTTAATTTTATATGCAAATCCACAAGCAGCAGAAACTTTTGGGATCGTTTTAAATAAATTAATTGGAAAGCAAATTGTTGATTTATATTATCATTTTGAGGATAGACATGCTTTTTTAGGTGCATTATTAAAAAATCAGCAAGTGCGCAGTTATGAATTACAATATGTCCGTGCTGATGGTACGCCTTTTTGGGCATTGGCATATAGTAAAATTATGTTATATAACCATGAGCAAGTTGTATTAACTTCGATGCTAGACATTAGTGAACGTAAAAAAGTGGAGGAGGAAAGAATTCGTTTTACTGAAAAATTATGTCATTTAAACGAAGCTTATCAACGTTTTGTTCCACAAGCGTTTTTAAAATTACTAGATAAAGAACAAATCACAGATATTAAACTCGGCGATCATGTTGAAAAGGAAATGACTATTTTGTTTGCCGATATTCGTGACTTCACTCGTTTGTCTGAACGGATGACTCCACAGGAAAATTTTAATTTTATCAATGCTTATTTGAGTGTAATGGAGCCTGCAATCCGTCAGCATCGTGGTTTTATTGATAAATATATTGGTGATGCAATTATGGCATTATTTCCCCATTGCGCGGACGACGCGGTACAAAGTGCGTTGACAATGTTGGATAGGTTGGTTGATTTTAACCAGCAAGAAAATTGTAAGCAGGTAAAAAAAGAGCCGGTACAAATTGGTATCGGGATCAATACTGGCAAATTAATGTTGGGCACAATCGGCGGCGAGCAACGTATGGACGGTACAGTTATCGCTGATGCGGTGAATTTGGCATCACGGGTGGAAAGCTTAACTAAAAATTACACGACAAATTTATTAATTACTCATAATACTTATTTACAATTAAAAAATAAATCGTATTATCAAATTAAAAAAGTAGATGCGGTAAAAGTTAAAGGTAAATCAGAAATCGTTACGGTATACGCGGTTGATAGAGCTTGACAATATCATGTTAGAATTATTAATTGTAATAATGCATTGATTTTATAGAACGCATCGACGTATCGTTCTCCACCAGAGCCTTTCGCAGCATGTGAAAATAATTACAATAACATACTGATTTTAAAGCTAAGATCACAAAATAAATCACTTTTAACCACAGCTAATTAGCTGTAGAGCTTGCCGATAACCATTAATTGATTCAATCAATTGATTATTTTTTAATAGCATGTGTATTTTTAGCTCTTCTTGAACTTTTTCTTTATGCTCAATTAAACCAATTAATTCTAACTTATCGCCACGCTGAATACCCCTAAATTCATAATGCCTAGTTAGAGCTAATGGCATGATCTGAATATAATAGTGCATTTCGACAAAATTTTGATAAAACGTGAGTCTAACAGTATAAAAATTATATAATTTCTTACCATTTTCTTCTATTTTTTCCGATTTGCCATAAAAACACATAGGTGGATGGGATAATTCAATACTTTTTTGTACATCTTGATTAGTAATCTCAACCAATTCTCGACGTGTCACGTAGCCGGTTTTTTTAACTTGAATCACGTATGTATTGGGTGGTAATTCCATATTTGGCGTGTAACTCAGTTCGAGTTTGTTTGTCAGAATATTGATAATTGCATCAGCAGGCTTTACTTTTAAATCCAAACGAAACAAGTTCTTAGGACTAGCTAAGGCTTTGCCGCGTACTTGGGACGACAACATGGATACGGTGGACACGACAGGTTGTAAAACGACTTTTAAGGCTATGTCCTTATCCGTGATTTGAACGGTGCGTTCTTGGCTAACGAAACCATTGCGACTGATTAATAACGTGTACTCACCGGGTAATAACAACATATCTTGTTCAAATCGTAGGCGTTGATCAACAAATTGGACAATCGCATCATCAGGAACAGTTTCCACCGTGAGGATGTATTCTTCGGGCATACTAACAGTTTCGACGATGCCAACATCATCAGGCATATCACCCGTTTCAGCTACGCCACTATCATCGGGTATGACTTCAAAAATTTGCTCATCATCAGGTAATTCCTCGTCAATATTACGCTTAGATTGTGGTTTTAAATCAACTTGTACAAAAATATCACTGTTTTGCAAATGTATCCATTTATGCCAAGTACGATAACCTTTTGCTTTTAC
Source organism: uncultured Thiotrichaceae bacterium (assembly GCA_964388965.1). Lineage (GTDB taxonomy): Bacteria > Pseudomonadota > Gammaproteobacteria > Beggiatoales > Beggiatoaceae > Albibeggiatoa. Next base: position 13,905 of record CAYMCP010000035.1, read on the forward strand.
CCTTAGATCATAACGACCTGGACTAAGCTCAATACCTTGATGGAATTTAGGTTTAATATTCCAAATATAAATTTCTGAGTTAGCTTCTTCTGGAAAAACATCAACATATAAACGATAAGTTTCCAAATTGGCATAAACAGTATTCATTGTGAATAATAATAGTATATAAATAAACAACTTATACATTCCATACCTCCACTTAATCTTTTAAAAGTTGTAGGAGTTACGCAGTTTTTCTCGTTCCTACATTCTCGTTCCTACATGCCGAGACTGTAAAAGAACTTCATTTTTAGAACTTTCGATAACGTAAAATTAATAACTTACGAGTGAAAAAATGGTGTTTTTGGTAGTTCTTTATACAGTCTCAATTTGTGGGAACGAGACAAGATAAAAAGTCAGTCAACCACCTCCGATTGCATGAACAATCTCAACCTTATCATTTACTTGTAGAATGTATTGCTCAAATTGGCTACGCGGTATAATTTCCTGATTAACTTCTATAGCTAAACGTTTCTGAGTTAAATCCAATTCCGCTAATAAGTGTTGCACTGTTGTATGTTCTGCAATCTGCTTTGTCTCGCCGTTTAATGTAATTTCCATCGCTCTCACCGAATCTAAAACAAATTTAAAATGTTATTTATTTAGGTACACGCTGAATTTTCGCGCCTAATTGCGTTAATTTTTCTTCAATACGCTCATAGCCACGATCAATATGGTAAATTCTATCTACCAAAGTGTCGCCATCGGCGACTAGGGCTGCTAATACTAAACTTGCAGAAGCACGTAAATCAGTAGCCATCACAGGTGCGGCTTTCAATTTAGCAACGCCTCTTACAATCGCTGTGTTACCCTTAATCCGAATGTCAGCACCCATACGTTGTAGTTCTTGTGCATGCATAAATCGGTTTTCAAATACATTTTCTGTGATACTGGCAACGCCGCTGGCAATACAATTTAATGCAGTGAATTGGGCTTGCATATCAGTTGGAAACGCGGGATAAGGTGCTGTTTCGATGTCAACTGATTGTGGACGTTGGTCTTGCATATTTAATTCAATCCAGTTTGTACCTGTGGTGATTTTTGCACCCGTTTCAGCCAATTTTAATAATACGGCATCTAATAAATTTGGGTCAGTATCTTTTAGATGTACTCGTCCACCTGTCATTGCTGCACCGACTAGGTAAGTACCGCTTTCAATTCGGTCTGGCAAAACAGCGTATTCCGTACCGTGTAAATGATCAACACCTTGAATGCGAATTGTATCCGTGCCTGCTCCTTCGATTTTTGCCCCCATTTTATTAAGAAAATTAGCTAAATCAACAACCTCTGGTTCACGCGCTGCGTTTTCAATCACAGTTTCACCTTCGGCTAAGGTCGCAGCCATGAGTAAATTTTCTGTTCCCGTGACGGTGACCAAATCCATACACAATTTAGCACCTTTCAAACGCTTCGCGCGAGCATTGATGTAACCGTTTTCAACTTCGATTTTCGCGCCCATTTGCTCTAAACCTTGAATGTGCAAATTAACGGGACGTGAGCCAATCGCACACCCACCGGGAAGCGACACAACTGCCTTGCCAAATCTCGCTACGAGCGGACCTAGCACCAAAATAGATGCACGCATGGTTTTGACTAATTCATACGGTGCGGTAAAAATATTCACCTTATTGGCGTTCACCTCGATATTGAGCTTTTCATTCACCATGATGTCAGCCCCCATACGACCTAGCAAACCCATCATAGTGGTAATATCTTGCAAATGTGGCACATTGCTGATGTAACAAGGCGTTTCAGCAAGCAACGTTGCAGCTAAAATCGGTAAAGCAGCATTCTTAGCACCGGAGATACGAACATCACCATTTAGTGGCGTGTTACCTGTGATTAATAATTTATCCATATTGTCGTATATCTAAGATTAAGTCGTTACGCGGAGGTGCGAGTTGTTAATGCTAAGGCGTGTACCTCATCAGTTTGCATAGCATTGCCTAAGGCTGCGTATACCATTTGATGTTGTTGCACTAAGGTTTTATCAGCAAAAACGTTTGATATAACAGTCGCTTGGAAATGTCGATTATCTTCACTTGATACAATTGCTTCACTGTTTTCAATACGACTTTCAATTAAATTTTTTAATTCTTCTGGTGTCATTAGCGTATTCCTTTATTCAATATTCCGACGATATTATCTTTATGTTAAAGCATTCTACACAAGAAACAAAGTGGCAATAAGTGGTGCTAGGTAACAATATAACTCAACATGTATGACAAATCGACTCATTTAATTATAAAGCTATCTATTCTTTTACTCCAATATTATTTTAAATACAATCAGTTGTATCTGATTATTAAATATTTTTTTAAAAAGCCATTGTAACATCAAGAAACAAAACAACTATTAAGTATTTCATTCGTTATTATTTCTATTCTAAGTCAATTCATCATCAAACAGAGTATTTTTATAAACTCTTAGCCATATCAAATACCAAGTTACAGGGATTTATTCGCATTTATAAAATGTACTTGACAAAAAAATATTAAAAGCGTAACAATTGCTTATTGCAAAAAAAGTATTTTTAGTATATTTTTAAACTATAAACACTCAGGAAAGGGATAAGTCAATGAAATTTATCCACGCTGCGGATATTCACTTAGACAGTCCTCTTTGTGGATTAGCGCGTTATGAAGGTGCGCCAGTTGAACAAATGCAAACTGCCACCCGTCGTGCGTTCACGAATTTAGTAGAGTTAGCCTGTCAAGAAGCTGTTGATTTTGTACTGTTTGCAGGCGATTTGTATGACGGTGATTGGAAAGATTACAACACGGGTTTGTTTTTTAATCAGCAAATGAGTCGTTTACGTGATTGTGGTATTGATGCCTTTATCGTGTATGGCAACCATGACGCAGGCAATGTAATTACTAAACAACTTAGCTTGCCTGATAATGTATTTGAATTCGATGCACGCAAACCAGAAACACAGATATTAGAGCATTTAGGTGTCGCCATTCACGGGCAGAGTTTTGCGAAAAAATCAGTTACTGAAGATTTAACAACAGCTTATCCTAATGCAATCGAAGGCTTTTACAATATTGGTTTATTGCATACCGCATTAAATGGTCGTGAAGGTCACGCTAATTATGCTCCCTGTAGCTTAAATAATTTGCTTGCTAAAGGTTATGATTACTGGGCTTTGGGGCATATCCACCATCGTGAAGTTTTGCACACTGATCCCTATATTGTTTTTTCTGGCAATTTGCAAGGTCGTCATGTGCGTGAGACTGGTGCTAAAGGGTGTACGATTGTTCATGTCGAAAATGGTGAAACCCACATTGCTCATCATAGTGTTGACGTATTGCGTTGGGAGCAGTGCCATATCAATGTTGATAATGTCAATCATGTAGATGATATTATTGATAAAGTACGTGAATCTGTCACACAATTGCTACAACAAACTGAAGGTAGAGCCTTAGCATTACGTTTTATTATCGAAGGTCAAACGTTGATTCATACCGAGTTGCATAGCCATCCTGAGCGTTGGATGAATGAAATTCGAGCCGTTGCGACTGATGCAGGATTTGGTAATGTTTGGGTTGAAAAAGTTAAATTGGAAACTAAAGCATTGCATGATGTAAGTCTGCACAATGATAGTCCATTAGGAGAATTGTTAAATACATTACGTGCCTTGCCTCAAGATAGCGAAGTATTAGACACTTTTTCTTTGGAATTACGTCATCTACGCAATGCCTTACCCATAGAAGCAAGAACAAATGGGCGCGGTATCGATCCAGAACATCCTGATACGATTCGCTCAATTTTAAACTATGTCGAAGAGATGCTATTAGCAAGATTGCAGACCAATCAATAATCAAAAGTAATTTATTGAATATATTAATTTTATTTAGATTAGAAATTTACTATTCTATTTCCGCATCCAAAAATTAAAGATACCAATATGAATGACTGGCAAAATTATAGTTTTGATACGTTGGCAGTGCGTGCAGGACAGCAGCGTACTCATGAAGGTGAGCATAGTGAGGCGATTTTTCCAACTTCAAGCTTTGTGTTTGAATCTGCTGCACAAGCGGCGGCGCGTTTTTCCCACAAAGAAGCGGGCAATATCTATTCACGTTTTACCAATCCTACGGTGCGTAATTTTGAACAACGTCTTGCAGCCTTAGAACAAGGCGAAGCTTGTATTGCTACGGCGTCGGGCATGGGCGCGATTTTGAGTGTATGTCTTGGTCTACTGCAAGCAGGTGATCATATTATTGCGTCACGTAGCATTTTTGGCTCAACGGTGAATTTATTTACCACTATTATTGCTAAATTTGGTGTAGAAACCAGTTTTGTTGAACTTTCTAATTTAGACGACTGGCAACAAGCCATTCGGAGTAATACAAAATTAATGTTTTTAGAAACGCCTTCTAATCCATTAATGGAAATGGCAGATATTCAGCAATTAGCCGCTTTAGCGCATCAACATCATATTTTGTTATGTGTAGATAATTGTTTTTGTACACCAGCCTTGCAGAAACCTTTAACTTTAGGTGCTGATATTGTTGTACATTCTGCAACTAAATATTTAGATGGACAAGGGCGTTGTATTGGTGGTGCGATTGTCAGTAGCCATGATTTTTTACACGAGAAAATATTACCAGTTATGCGCTCGGCAGGACCTAGTATGAGTCCGTTTAATGCGTGGGTATTTTTAAAAGGTTTGGAAACGTTAAAAATTCGGATGCAAGCGCACTGTGATAATGCGTTACAATTGGCACAATGGTTAGAGGGCAAAGAGATGGTTGAGAAGGTATATCATCCCGGATTAGCGACCCACCCGCAACACGAATTGGCAAAACGACAACAAGCACATTTTGGCGGATTAGTATCGTTTGAAGTGAAAGGCGGTCAAGATATGGCTTGGAAAGTAATTGATTCAACTAAGCTTATGTCTATCACGGCTAATTTAGGTGATGTAAAAACGACCATTACTCATCCCGCTACAACAACACACGGACGTTTGACAGACGAACAGCGTGCACAGGCAAATATTCGACAAAGTTTAATTCGGATTTCGGTGGGGTTGGAAGATATTGTAGACCTAAAAGCCGATTTAGCACGCGGTTTGACGCAAATAGATTGATTGTCAAAATGGGAGAGTGAAGAACAAAGCAAAATGGTGGAAAACGCGGAATAGATAGCGTAAAACCCACATTAAAATTTGAAACTATCTTTCTTTTACCACTCCCGAATCTGCATAATATCGCGCAAATGCTTGTTCAATCCGCTCGATGGATAAACCAAACTGTTCTAAAGTATAACGATGCACACCTAATTTATGTTGTGGATTGTCGTTCATCCAAGTATACAAGCGGTCTTGCATTGCTTCAGTAAAGCGATAGTCAAAATGACGATAAATTTTCGCAATCATCTCCGCTGGATTTTGCATAAATTCCATATATTGCACATCAAAAATGCGTTCTGCGTCCAAATTTTTGCGCACATCCATTGTGTGGTGCACTGCTCTTGATAATACATCCAGCCAATAGTCGCCGATTTCATTTGCATCAACGATTTCGTCAGAAAACCGAATCCGCGCCAATCCCGATACACTACAACACGATGGTAGCACTTTCACCGGATCACGATGGATATAAACCACGCTCGCATCTGGAAACACTTTTAATAATAAATCTAAATGATAAATATGTGCAGGGGCTTTAAACACCCAATGTGAACCGCGCCATTTCCAACTTAAATATTGCAATTGTTTACGATAATATTCATAAGCATGAGTAATATCTTGCTGTTGTACCCAAGTTGAGTAACTCGTAACATTGGCTCTAAAATCAAACAGATGCCCGATCATACTGTGCTCAAATAAACGACTACATTCAGCAGGTTTATTCGCACTAATATGATGCGCAACTGCAAAATTTGGCGATAAAGCATTTTGGCGATTAATTAAGTCTGATGCCTTAGTCAAACGCGGGTCAGTCAGCCAATGCGCTTTTCGTGGTGCAGGTGTAGGCAATAGGGCTTCCGCCAGATGCAACCAACGACAGTTAGGGTCTTGGGCGAGCATATTGTGTAAAAAAGTTGTACCGCTACGAAACATGCCAATGACAAATAAAGGTTTTTCGACGGGAACGTTTAAGATTTCTGGATATTTTTTAAAATCAGCTTGCAATTGCAAACGATTGGTTAATAAACGTAAAGTATCCTGATAAAAAAAACGTCGCCCAACTAAATTTAATTTAGCATCGGACTCCAAAGCTTGTAAAAAACGGCGTAATGGTTCATAAAAATCATCATCCCCCCAATCTGATAAACCGGTTTGCTTTTCGGCTTGTGCAATTAGGGTCTGTTGGTCAAATTTGTACAAATCGCCCAAAGGAAACGTGCGACCCGCCCAATTTAACAGATTAGCTTGCCAGGGACGTTTAGGTCTTTGAAAAGTGGTTGTTGTTTGCATCGGAATAGTCATACTCACCGCGTGGCAATACCCAAGATACAGTGTTGCGTTCTACGCATTGCATAGAACGAGATTAAAATAAATCAAATCACTGGACGGAATTTTTTTAACCCCAGCCCGCTTAATAGATAAAAAAATGGTTTCATTACGAAGAATAAAATCACACCTTGCACGACGCGGAACGGTACGACATGAGGTAATCGCTCAATAGCTGTTTTTGCAGCTTCAGGATTTGCACCGTAACCATGTAAGCGATATTGAAATGATGCTAATGGTGCGAATAAGTAAACATACAGTAATTCAGGATTAAAAATAATTTTCGAGAATTGCGGGCGACAGCCGACTTGTCCGGCTAATTCTTCCATATACGCATGATAATCGATCAATGAAGTCAAGCGTTTTGCGTGATGTTTGCGCGTCATGGTGTATAATTCGGCATCTTCTTCAACCGCTTTTTGCATTTGTTCTGGAGTGGGTAATTTAATGCGTTTTGTCCAAACACCTGTAATCCAACGTGATTGCATTTCAACTACGGGTGGTGCAGCACCAATATTTGGTCTAGCAAAGCCCATAAAAGCAATATTAGGTTGATGCGGCATAAACACATTTTTATATAAATCACGTCCGTCTAAATTTTGCGCTTGCAAATAGGGTAAATAGCTTTTAAAACCAGTACATAACACAACAACATCGATTTCACGTTGCGAACCATCATCAAATTCAACTGTTTTACCGCCTAGATATTTTTTAATATTCGGTACCACTTTTACCGTTCCGTCAATTATATCGTTAAAAAACCAAGGACTTTTAGTAAAAGGTTGATTATTATGTAAACCACCAGAATACCAAGCAAAAATTTCGCGTAATTTCCAGAATTTTTCTACTTTTTCCGCTTCGGACTTAACGGGTTCTGCGTATAATGCTTCACAAGCTTTGGCTAATTCTACCCCCGACGCAGGTCCATGACGTTGTGGTTTTTGAAATAAAGCCAGCCAATTTTTTGGATTGAACAAGCCACCAAGAATAAATAATAATTCTTTACCCGCTGTTTTAGGATAAAAAGGTAGCATTAAAATTAATGGAATCACGCTGGCAATCGTGTAAAACGTTCTAAACGCAGAATATTGGTCACGCACGGTCATGATGCAACAGTGATGTAAATCATGTAAATAGGTTCGTGGCAACCACACTTTAGCGCGATATGAGCCGTGATCCGCAGGTAAAGATTGTGCCGCTTTACTCATGGTGATAATCGCACCTTTGCGCAATGACATGTAAACGTTTTTAGATTTACCAGCCAATTCGTGTACTAAATCCGCACCACTTTCGCCGCTGCCGACTACTATAACATTTTTATCTTTCAAATAGTTAGAGTCTTTAGGCAAATAGGAAGAGTGGATAATTTCGCCGGCAAATTGATCTTTGCTTTCAACTTCGGGAATCATCGGGACATGGTGTAAGCCTGAGCAAATGATCACGCCATCGTAGATTTTAGTAGTCGTTTCTTCGCCGCATTGTGCTGTGACTTCCCATTTATCATCCTCGATACGCTGTAATTTTTTGACTTCGTGATTGAATTTGATAAAAGGTAATAAATTGTATTTTTCAACGTATTTATTTAAATATTGTAAATAGACGGTATGATGTGGAAAATAATCAATTTCTTTTTCCATTGGAAAGTCGGAAAATTGTAGAAAAGTCTTAGAGGTACTGGCAGTTGTGCTGTCGGTCACGGTAGACATTTTTTCATCGAAATACCATAAACCACCTAAATTGTCACGCTTTTCTAAAACGTCTACTTCAAAGTTTTCTTCACGGAGTTGCTTGGCTGCTGCCAGTCCGGATGCACCACCGCCGATAACGCAAACGTGCATGATGATTTTCCTCTTTCTTGTGTGTTTGGCTTGTTGTTCTCGTGACTTTAAATTTCGTCACGACTTAAATGCTCTGTGTTTTAAAATTTACGACGCGGAGCGTCTAAGCTGCATTCCAACGGAGACCATTGGAACGAGATTAAATTTTATTGTTTTTATTCACTCATTGTCAGTTATCTACGGGTAACTGTTCATAAGTACGAATTCGGTACATAATGTAATTAATTACTGAAAATATCACTAAAATAGTTAAACCGCTGTAAATTACTAATGAATTCAGTGGGATTAAAAGCATAGAAGTCATAAATTCTACAAAAATCAAACCGATTAAAATATTGGCAATTGTTTCACGCGACAGACTGTTACAAAACATCGCACCCAATGGCGCACCAATGACTACGACGGGAATGGCTGCATACCAGTAGTGCATTGCTGGCGGAGTAAAATCATTAACGATAAAAGTTTGAATTGCAAAACCTATCATTGCATTAAACGCCATCAAAACGACTGATGTCGGTGTTGAAACCTTTTCGCACATCCGAAATAACAGCACCATCACCGCAAATACAAAAATATCAATCCCATTGCCGACTAAGCCACTCATTATACCACCTAACATACCTGCAATAAAAATCACTATTTTTTCACGAATAGTCCATTTCGGCATGACTTCATGGCGGTGTGGTAGACCGGTGCGATTGAGAATAAGCAATGTTATAGCAAAACTGGTGAGCATCATGGTAAAAGACATTTTAATGGCAGGTGGAGGGAGTAATGGAGCAAGCATTATTAAGCCAAACCACACGCCAAAAATACCACCTAAACTGCCCCACAAAATAACTCGCCATTCAATTTGAATTCGGGTCAAGATAATCGCTAAAGTCGCCGCACCCATGCCAACGCTTTGAATTGCCAATGAAAATACTTTTGCATCGTAAGGAGGAATTTGCAATAATTTGGTGAAAACCGGGAAGGCTACCGCGCCACCACCAATACTTGTGCCACCCGCGATCATCGAGCCAAAAATCATCGTAACAGTAATTTGCCAATTTTCAATAACATAGTTTAAGGCAGGCACTATGCCGAGTAACGCAAACCAAACCGCCCACACTAAAGCGGCAATGGTAAAAATAGCTGTGTTTTTATTTTCAAATAGTATTTTCATGGAACGTTCTTGTTTTTATTCATTAAGAATTAAAGATATTTAAAATTTACTCTGATTTATTTTGCAAAACAAATTCTATACGCTTAATTTAAATTTAAGCTTTAACTTCTTCAATAATTTCAGCATCTTCCACATCATCAGTCTTAGCAACTTTGGATTTGAAATAATGCTGCTTGGCTAAATGTTTTTCGATTTTACGACTTAAATAAGGACGCATTGCATTACCGATTCCCATACTTAAACCTGCTACGTTGAGTAAAATCGATTGCGCAACACCAAAACCTAGTAAAAATGCACCGCTCACACTTAAAATGGCGGGAATAAGCATAAGTGCAAAACTGGTGTTCATGTTACTATTAAATTCTTCTGATAATTCAAATAAATAGGGTAAATGCGTTAAACCGCTATCCATTAAAATAATTTGTGCCGTATCCGTTGCAACAGCGGACGCACCACTAAGTGAAATTGATACTTGAGCTTTTTTCAACGCGATAGAATCATTAATGCCATCGCCGACATAACAAATAGATCGACCTTCTGCTTGTAATTTATCAATTAAATCAGCTTTATGTTCCGGTAAAGTTTCCGCAAAGTAAAAATCAATACCTAAATCTTCGGCAAGTTTTCTAGTCGGTGCTTCGTTGTCACCTGAAATAATATAGGTGGTTTTAATCCGTGTGTTAGCTTTTAATGCTTCAATTACATCACGCGCTTCAGGTCTTACTGTTGGAACAAGTTCAATTCCACCAGCTAGTTGTCTATCTATTGCAACCATCACCACGCTGTGACCCGTTTCATAACAATGGGTTTGCTTATCTTGCATGTATTGTGGAATGGCAATATTTTCAACTTGCATGAAGCGGTTGCTACCTACGTGTATCGTTTTACCATTGACGTGGACGACTAAACCAAAACCTAATTTATATTTACTCTCTTGAGCTTGAGGTAAACTTAGCCCACGCTGTTGAGCCTCTTCGATAATGGCTAATGCCAATGGATGATTTTGTTTATATTCAGCCGCTGCCGCGTACATCAATACTTCATCTTCGCTAAATTCGTTACAAATGTGAATGTTGCCAACATGTGGTTGTTCTTCTGTCAATGTGCCTGTTTTGTCAAATATGATAGTATCTATTTTTTTTAGCAGCTCTAATGAACGTCCGTCTTTAATTAAAATACCGTGTTCAGTAGCGATATTGAGATAATTTAAAATACTAATTGGCGCAAGTATCATCATCTTGTTCTTCGGATGTGAATTAATTACCGCTAATGCCCCGCTAAATCCAACTAATGGAAAGGCGATACCGCCAGCTAATAGAGCAGGTTTGACAAGATTGGACGACAAGGATGCTGCACGTAGTTGCGTGGTAGATTTAAAGTCAACTGTATCGTTTAATACGCTAATGATTTTAGAAACAGTGGTTTCGCTACCTGCCTTTTCGACTTCAACATGTATTTTACCTGATAACACGACCGTCGAACCGAACACAATATCATTCATTTCTTTATCAACCGGTTTCGCTTCACCAGTCAAAATATGTTGGTCAATGGTGGCGAGACCTTCTACTATTTTTCCGTCTGCGGGAATCATCTCACCTGCGTGAACAACAACGATGTCACCTATTTTTAATTCTTCAAAAGGTATTTTAGATTCAATGCCGTCTTTGGTTATCCAAATATAATTAGGATGTTGACTAAAAGCATTAATAAGACTTTGTTTGGAATCTTCAGTAACACTTGCAACTAGTCGTTCTGAAAAGCGTAACATTAACATAGCGATACTGGCAGCTATAAAATAACCGCCAAAAATACAACCTGTTAAGGTAATAGCAACTAGGGTATCGACTGTAATTTGACCTGCTTTTAATCTTTGGAATGCTCTTAGGTAGACTTGATAACCGGTGTAGGCGAGGAAAGGAATACTAGCCAGTGCTAACGGTGTCGCGGCGGTAGCAGCACCTGCTATAGATAGAGTTAATGCGGTTGCAGATGCCATAATACCGCGTCCATTTTCACGTTCAAATGATTTACGTGCTTCGATTGCTTCTTGGTTTTGCTCGTCAGCACCGAGAAAAACACGTTTCAGGCGACTATCGGACGCTGTACCTTCAGTCTCAGGAGAAGATTTTTTTTCTGCGTCATTATCAACAATGGGGTTATCTACTGTTTCTTGCTCAATATCTTTTTCATATATTTTGTATCCGGTAAACAACGTTCCAGCTAATGCTAGTGCTTCGATAATCATCGCATCATCCTGTTTTTATGAGACTATATAATATCTTTTTGATACAACACGCAGTTAATTCACCAACAATCATACGGTTTATAAATGTAGTACATTGTAATAGGTTTTGCAATTAAAGTTAAAGAGAATATTATAAATTTATGTCTAACTTGATGATATGAATAGATTTTTAGTAATAGCGATAAAGATTTGATTGATGCGACAAAATAGCAGGGTACGTGAACACCATGTCACGCACTTTTTTGGGATTTTAGGTGGACGCTGGTACGCCCGTCGGATAGCGACGTGATGTCACGGGTTTGATTTAAATATTAACATTCAATACACGACTCAACATAACGCGGTAGACGCACAATAAATTGACTACCTTTATTGAGTTCGCTAGTCACACTAATACTACCGCCCATCATTTCACAAAATTGTTTCACAATGCTCAAACCTAAGCCTGCACCATCGTGTTTGCGCGTAGCGGAATTATCAACTTGTGTAAATGCACTAAATAAGTTACTCACTTGCTCTGGAGACATGCCTATACCTTGATCCTTCACGCCAAAAATAATCCACTCTTTTTTACTATCGTCTATTTCGCGGGTGGCAAATAATAAAATTTCACAGTCTTTGGAAAATTTTGACGCATTAGTTAATAGATTGTATAGACAATGGCGTACTTTACCAATATCGGCGAACATGGTAGCAAAATATTCGCATTCGACATTCAGCGTATTGTTACTGTCAGTAATCATGGGCTTGAGCGTGTCTGTAACTTCTTGTAACATATCAGAAAAAACAAACTCACTTAATTCTAAGCCAATGTTTTCTGCCGCAATTTTGGTTGCTTCTAAAATATCGCTGACCATACTAAGCAAATGCTGACCTGCTTTATGTATTTTTTGCAAATCATCTAAACAAAAACTTTGGCCAATATCCTCCGCTTCTTCTTGTAAAATTTCACTATAACCTAGAATTACATTAATCGGTGTACGCAATTCATGGCTCATATTGGCTAAAAAACGACTTTTGACTTGGTTTGCGGCGCGTGCTTGTTCACTTGCTGCTTGAGCTTTCATATTGGCAACGGAAAGTTCTGAAGTACGTTTTTCTAGCTCTTCTACCTTTTGTGCGAGTGCTTCGTTATAGGCTTCGATTTGCAAATCAGTAATTTTTTTCAATAAATCCATCACCATACCAACACCTTGATATTTACCTTGATGGGTAATAATAAAATCTTGGCTGGCGGCATATTGCAATTGCATATTTTGGGTAATGTATTTACTGGCAGTTTCAATGGGCAAATCATCTTCGATTACAATCGGATTAGAATCCATAAATTGCAAAATAGGTTTACGCCCGTGTAAATCACGCCCATAAGCACTTAGGTATATATCCATGAGCTGATAACGGTGCACAATACCGACTGGCATTTTTTTGTGTACGACTGGAATAGACTGTAGATGAGAATGAGATAAAAACATTTTCCCTATTTTTTCAACCGTATCTTCTGGTTTAACGTGATTACGCGGGATAATGAGTGATTCAACAGTAGCAAAGGGGTAACGATGTATCACATTTGTCGTCTTATCGGAAAAGGAAAATTGACCCGTTGTAATATCGTGTTTACTCGTAGTGCTAATTTGTATAGACATATACGCCTCACAAATCCTTGGAAACCGTTGATGTTATCAGTTGTATATGACATGAATATTTCGATACACAGTTAAAGATAGTATGATTTTTACCATGTTTTTAGCCTATTTTTCCTCGTCCCAATGGTCTCCGTCGGGAAGCAGCAAGGAGGCTCTGCGTCCTGATTTATTGTGAGTTGCAAATATAGCGTAAAATTTTCGTGTGAACTGCGTCACTCCTACAATGATTGCTTTTTAAAATGAAACTAGGCAAGCTACAGTCTTCCAATTACAAAAGGATGTCTTATGCGTTTTGTGACCGTTGCAGCGACCCAGATGTCTTGTTTAGATGATCACGCGGAAAATATTGCACGCGCCGAAAGTTTAATTAGAGAAGCTGCCAAACAAGGTGGACAAATTATTTTAATTCAAGAATTATTTGCAACGCCTTATTTTTGTAAGGATCAGGATGTGAAATATTTTGCTTGGGCACATGCAGTTAATTCACATCCATTTTTGGAGCATTTTAGTCAATTAGCTAAAGAATTGAATGTTGTTTTACCGATTAGCTTTTTTGAACGAGCAAATAATGCTTATTTTAATTCAGTGATGCTGATTGACGCGGACGGTCAGCAATTGGGTATTTATCGTAAAACCCACATTCCAGATGGACCGGGTTATCAAGAAAAATTCTATTTTTGTCAAGGTGATACAGGGTTTAAAGTTTGGCAAACAGCGTATGGTAAAATCGGGGTTGGAATTTGTTGGGATCAGTGGTTTCCAGAGTCAGCGCGAGCAATGGCAATACAGGGTGCAGAGTTATTATTTTATCCTACTGCAATTGGGTCGGAGCCACAAAGCTCTATTGATTCTGCTGCACATTGGCAACGCACGATGCAAGGGCACGCGGCGGCGAATATTATGCCATTAATTTGTTCTAATCGGATTGGTGTGGAGAAAGGGGAGAGTTGCACCTTAAATTTTTACGGTTTATCTTTTATTTGCAATGAAACTGGGGAAATCGTAGCACAAGCAGATCGTGAAACTGAAACGGTTCTGATAACAACGTTTGATTTAGACGCAATTCAAATTTTGCGTAATGAGTGGTCGGTATTTCGTGATCGTTGTCCCGATCAGTACATGCCCTTGCTGGAATTACATTAAAAAAGCTCTTATCCCGTCGAATGAAATAAGAGCAAGCTCTAAGGAGAAAAAAAGCAGTGGACAATTACACGTTTAACGAGATACTTTTACGCAACTTTTTCATTGCATTGCTTTCGATTTGACGAATACGCTCAGCAGAAACGCTATATTCTTCCGCTAATTCTTGTAGAGTCGCCTTACCGTCACCTAGCCAACGTTTGCGTAAAATGTCTTGGCTACGTGCATCTAATTTTTCCAATGCTGAATAAAGCGCGTTGCTACCATGTTCTTCCCATTCAAGGCGTTCATTCACTTTCGCAGGGTCATAGCGATGATCTTCTAAATAACCGGATGGTGCTAAAATTTCTGATTCTTCGTCATCGCTTGGTGCGTCGAATGCGGTATCTTGAGTACTCAAACGTGTTTCCATTTCCAATACATCTTTTGGTGTCACGCCCAAGTCACGCGCAACCATTTCTACTTCTTCTTGCGTCAACCAACCTAAACGCTTTTTAGAACTACGCAAATTGAAGAATAATTTACGTTGTGCTTTGGTGGTTGCGACTTTTACAATTCGCCAATTACGCAAAATGTATTCATGAATTTCAGCGCGAATCCAATGTACAGCAAACGATACTAAACGAACACCGACAGTTGGATCAAAACGTTTAACTGCTTTCATTAAACCGATATTGCCTTCTTGAATTAAGTCAGCTTGTGGTAAACCGTAACCGCGATAACTGTTGGCAATGTGCATGACAAAGCGTAAATGTGACATGACGAGCTGACGGGCTGCCTCTAAATCTTCCGTTTCACGTAAATTGGCTGCTAAATCGCGTTCCTGTTCGGCGGTTAGCATTGGGATTGCTCTAATGGCTTGGGCATAGTTTTCAATACTCTGTCCCGGAACTGATAAGCTGGCATTTAAGCTCAAAGCAGACATGGCTTTCTCCTGGAATTTTAATTATATTCATAATAACATCTATCAATCACAAAGCACTAATACTAATAGATGTTAATCACACAGTTATCATGCGATTAAACTAAAACGCAGTATAATTATCAGGTATTATTATGTCAAACAATTTTCGCTTAAATTTGGACGACAGGTAGTATAACTTGGACTGGGTCGTTCTTTTACAGCCTCAGCTTGTGGGAATGAGACATAGTCTAAAATATAGCCTTGTGACGACGCACCGCATCGTCATGTCACAGGATGCAGCAGCGTCCACGATAAGAGCAATTACCACCACATATCAATGATTGCAAAACCCATAGTCTAAAATTAAAATTTCATGCTATTGATTAAAATTAATTTTTAAGCTATTTTTGCTTGTAAATCAGCGTGATAAGAAGAACGAACCAGCGGCGCACTAGCAACATTTTTAAATCCCATTTGGTTGCCTAATTCGCTCAATTGTTTAAATTCTTGGGGGGTAACGTAACGTTGCACCGGCAAATGATAACGACTAGGTTGCAAATATTGACCTAAAGTTAGCATATCGCAATCATGATCACGTAAATCTTGCATGACCTGCTCAATTTCGTGGATTTCCTCACCTAAACCTAACATCATGCCAGATTTTGTTGCAACATTCGGTTGTTGTTGTTTATAAGCTTTGAGCAAATCTAGTGAGTGTTGATAATCAGCTCCGGGGCGAGATTGTTTGTAAAGACGTGGTACTGTTTCCAAATTGTGATTGAATACGTCCGGTGGTGCTTGTTTAAATATGTTTAAAGCCGTTTCCATCCGTCCACGAAAATCTGGTACTAATACTTCAATTTTAATAGTTGGTACAGCTTGACGAATCGCGTTAATGCAATGTACGAAATGTGCAGCACCACCATCACGCAAATCATCCCGATCAACAGATGTGATAACGATATATTTTAAGCCCATTTCAACAACAATTTGCGCTAAATTGTGTGGTTCATTCGGGTCTAACGGCTCAGGTCGCCCATGCGCTACGTCGCAAAATGGACAACGGCGTGTACAAATATCCCCCATAATCATAAAGGTTGCCGTACCATTAGAAAAACATTCATTCAAATTAGGACAGGTAGCCTCTTCACAAACCGTATGTAGTTTACTATTGCGTAATTTGGCTTTTAAATGACTAACTTGTTGACTATTAGGAATTTTAATCCGAATCCAGTCAGGTTTGCGAATCGGTATGTCAGAGGGTTCTATTTTGATTGGAATACGGGCTGTTTTCTGCTGTCCGCGTTGATGTTGTCCTAATTTTGGGTCGGTTTTATTCATAGCAACATGAGTGGAAAAAAAATTTATTATAGCTGATTTTCAGATAATTTGAATAAACGAAAAAAGTTTTCGGTCGTCTGTTGCGCAATCGTTTCTAATGCTACACCACGCAAATTAGCAATAAATTCAGCAACATGCCTAGTATAAGCTGGTTGATTGATTTTGCCACGATGTGGTACGGGTGCTAAATATGGTGAATCGGTTTCTACAAGCATTCTATCCAGTGGTAATTTTTTTGCGACTTCTTGTAAAGTTTTCGCGCTTTTGAAGGTAACAATGCCAGAAAATGAAATATAAAAATTCATATCCATTGCTTGCTTTGCAGTTTCCCAGTCTTCTACGAAGCAGTGCATTACTCCGCCTACTTCACTGGCACGCTCTGATTTTAATATTTTTAGTGTATCCGATGTAGAATCTCTAGTGTGGATAATCAGAGGTTTAGCTGTTTGTTTAGCCGCTTCGATATGTATTTTAAATCGTTCGTGTTGCCACGTTAAATCACCTTGACTACGAAAATAGTCTAAACCAGTTTCACCGATTGCGATTATTTTATGTGATGTGTTTGCTAATTCAACTAGTTGCGCAACATTAGGTTCTACGCCTTCAGTCGAATTGGGATGCACGCCGACTGAGGCAAAAACATTATTGTGAGTTTGCGCGTGGCTAAGTACGGCGGGAAAAGTTTCTAAATCTACAGAAACACATAAAAAATGATTAACACCCATTTCCTGAGCATTTTTAAGTAAATTTTCCGCAGATGTATTTTTGTCTAAATCTAGGTGACAGTGAGAATCTATAAGCATGATAAGTATTCGTAAATTAATCAGTGAAATGCCTTCAATTATAGCGTAGAACTGACAGTTTATATTCATAAAATAAGCAGGGAAATCGCAAATTTGAGGCGATTGTTATAAAACTAGTTTGAAAGATTAGCAAACATGTTAAAATATCATTATATTTTCTTTCGCACCGTAGAGACAAGGCTCTACAAAACCTTTTCCTTGTGACAATGCAATGCGTCCTCACCCAATTGGACGAACTAGCGTCCTAGTCGTTTTTTCTTTCGTGTTTACACCAAGTAAAAAATAAGTGTAGAATCCTGATAAGTACAATTATACCTAAGCGTTTAGTAGTTAATAGTTTTAGGCGTTACGCAGTTCAAATAAAAATTTGTCTCGTTTCCTCGTCCCAATGGTCTCCGTTGGGATGCAGCATGGACGCTCTGCGTCCTGATTTATTGAGCGTTTCAAATGTAGCGTAAAATTTTCGTGTGAACTGCGTAACGCCTATCCTGTTTTTAAACTTTTTTGCTGGGGATGCGGAGCGTCCATGCTGCATCACAACGGAGACCATTGGGACGAGGAAAAATCGATTGATTAACACTTCAACTGCGTAACGCCTAAGTTCAATATGCTATGTCTTTGTAATATAAGCTAGGATAAATATTTCTAAATCAAAAATTCAAACAGTTGGTATAAAAAAATGAAGTTATGGCAATTTCATGGCGGTGTTCTCCCTGATGGTCATAAAGAACTATCAAGCCATAAACCTATTGTAGACGCACCAATCCCTAAATATCTAATTCTACCATTGTTACAACACATTGGTGAGCCGACTGAGCCTGTTATTAAAGTGGGTGAGCAGGTGTTAAAAGGTCAAATGATCGCGCATTGCAAGAATGAAGATTGTAGCTTGACTATGAGTGCACCCGTACATGCTTCTAGCTCCGGTACGGTGGTTGCGATTGAAAAACGCGATGTGCCACATCCATCCGGTTTAAGTGCGACGTGTATTATTATCGAAACCGACGGCAAAGATGAAAAAATTGGTAGTTGTCAGCCTATTCCTAATTACATGGAATTTGAACCTAGTCGTATTCGACAACGTATTGCACGCGCTGGTATTGTGGGTTTAGGCGGTGCGGGTTTTCCCTCACATTTTAAACTTAAACCAGAAGGTATTGATACGTTAATTCTTAACGGCGCGGAATGTGAGCCTTATATCACTTGTGATGATCGCTTGATGCAGGAAAAAGCCGCAGACATCCTTAAAGGTGCATTGATTTTAAAACATGTACTCGGCGGTGCTAAACGTTGCATTATCGCAGTCGAAGATAATAAACCTGAAGCTTATCAAGCATTATCAGAAGTCGCTGAACAACAAATTGAAATTATCCGCGTACCGACACGTTATCCAACGGGTGGCGAACGACAATTAATCCAAGTTTTAACGGGTAAAACAATTGGACGTTCTGAGTTACCGGCACAGCATGGTATTGTTGTACACAACGTCGAAACGGCTAGAGCTGTCTATCGAGCTGTAATCGAAGGTCGTCCGTTGTTATCACGCATAGTCACCGTGACAGGTTCAGGCGTTGAGAGACCACAAAATTTTGAAGTGGTTTTAGGCTCGCCAATGCAAGGTATCATTGAGCAATGTGGTCTTAAATCAAATGCGAATCGTTTAATTATGGGAGGGGCAATGATGGGTATGGCACTCCCAACTGCGGATTTGCCCGTTATAAAAACCACAAATTGCTTACTCGTTTCGACGGCTGACGATATGGCAGCAATGAATACTATGCCATGTATTCGTTGTGGTGCGTGTGCAGAGGCGTGTCCAATTAATTTATTGCCACAACAATTATATTGGTATACGCAGGCTAAAGATTTTGCCAAAGTACAAGAACATGCTTTATTTGATTGTATTGATTGCGGTTGCTGCTCTTATGTTTGTCCTAGTCAAATTCCGCTAGTCAGTTATTTCCGTTATGCCAAATCGGAGATACGCACGCAACAATTTGAAAAACAGAAAGCTGATCTTGCACGTCAACGGCATGAATTTAAACTATTCCGCATAGAACGGGAAAAAGCTGAAAAAGCAGCACGTCATAAGCAAAAGGCTGAAATGGCTAATAAAAAAGATGAAATTAGTGAGGCTGTGGAACGCGCTAAAGCGAAAAAGCAGGCTGAAAAAGTTTAATTTTATCTGTGAGTTAGTATTAGTCTCTCGTTCCCACGTTAAAGCGAGAACGAGAAACAAGCTTGTTAATTGTTAATCTGCTTTAATTTAGGTAGCAGGCGATAACCTTTAAATTGTGTATTTGAGCCTGTTGTTTGCGCGGAAAAATTCACATTAAAACCAGTGCTAAAATCTACACCAGAATAGCTGTTGTCTACATTAATATCAGCCGGTCGGGATAAGGTCAAATAGGCACCACAAGCCTCGCCCGCTTCGCAAATGACATTATTGTTGTTAGTATCTGTACCGGCAACAACTCGATAAGTACCAGTCAAAATATTGTTAAAGCGAAAGTTATAAATCCCATCTAATGCTGAAGTTGACATTTGTTTAATTGTATCTTGGGTATTCGCATCAAGTAGCAAAATGTAGTGATAGCCAGCATTACCAGATTGGGGCGAAATATTACTGTCCACCTGCCAAATCACTGGAATTGAAATTCTATTTACATTGCTATCGATTTGAATAATTGCGCTATACGTTCCGGGTTCTAAACTATTACGACTGACTGTTACTTGATAATCGCCTAAACCAAAACCGTTTACAGTGACAAAACCACTTGCATCATCGGTAATATTTAAAATCCGTAGCGAACCGCCACCCCCATTTGTTATTGCTAAAATTGCAGTTGTTGCCGTCGCACCAAAGTTAAGCGATTGTGGCGTGACAACCAGTATCGGATCAGATTGTATGTTGCTACCATTGCCAAGCTGTGCAGCCGCTAATACCGCTCGATTAGCATCCAATAAGCCGTAACCAAAACTTGAATCACGACCTTCGGTGCCAATATCCGTTGTTATCATACCGTTACTAATTAATTCATCAACATCCTCTGGTATTAAATTTGGATTGGCTGCTTTCATCAGTGAAATCACGCCAGAAACATGTGGCGTTGCCATTGAAGTACCTACTAGCGAATAGTATTCAAATTTAATATTACCACCACTGTCGTCACCAATGGTGCTAATAATACCGTCCGGTATCCCGTCACCATTAATATCTGGCGTACTGTCGCCACCGGGTGCGGCAATATCAACAAATTCATTGTAATTGGAATAAGATGCTTTGCGCCGATTCATATCCACCGCCGAGACTGAAATAACGCCCGGTAGCGATGCAGGATAATAGGGAGTACGTGAGTTGTCGTTGCCCGCAGCCGCAACAATGAATACACCTGCATTACGTGCTTGCTGAATAACTGTTTGAAAACGCGATGAAATACTAGGACCGCCTAAACTCAAATTAATAATATGTGCTGTACGACTAGGTACGCTACCCGAATCATTACTCACACCAATTGCGTAACGAATGGCTTGCTCTACGCTATAATCACTACCGTTACCATTTTTACCTAATACACGCAGAGGCATAATTTTGGTTTGCCAAGCCGTACCCGCAATACCTTCACCATTATTGGTCAGTGCACCAATAATTCCCGCAACGTGTGTGCCGTGAAAACTGCTTCCCCCAACGCTTTGATCACCCGGATCATCAGGGTTAGAGTCAATACCATTGCCGTCCAATGAAACATTTGTATCAGAAATAAAATCATAACCTTGAGTAAGTTTACCTTGTAAATCAGGATGACGTAGCAATACACCCGTATCTATTACTGCGACAATTACCGATGAATTACCAACAGTCGTATCCCATGCTTGTGGCAAGTTCAGCATTTGATAATTCCATTGGTAACGATAAAATGAATCATTGGGTTTTGCTTGTGTGGTTAAAATATAATTTGGTGTAGCGGCTAAAATGTCATTACGACGATTTAAACATTTGGCAAGCATTAAGGTGATAAATTTAGGTTTGAGTTGATCGGAAATTTGCGTTGCACCAAAGTCAGTTGTCATGCAGGTATTAGGACGACTAAATTGTTGAGTAGATAGGGTATTTTCAACATCGAATTGATAACGACTACGCCGATTTGTATTCACATGTTGCGCACTCAAGCCTAGACTGCTTAGAGCGTTTAAAGCTTGATAAGTTAATTGTTCATCGTTCGGTTGGAATTCAACTAATACGTCGCCAACTACGATATTGTCACTTAGGCGCGGAGTGAAATTTAAACTTGTTTGTTGTAAAGCTTGTCCGATATTAAGCACGTAATTGGATGCACCAAGATGGGCGTGAACTTGAATATAATATTTTCCGTCGGCGGGTACAGTAATACTTTCAGTCGCTCCCTCGCCAACTGAGGCATTGAGAATATTACCTGTCGTATCCAATAAGCCTAAATCTAAATCATTCACAGATAAATTGTCATTGGCGACAAATAAGTTGATAATTTGCCCACGACGTAAGGATGCAAAAAAATAGTCATCAATATCACCGTTGTTACGCAAATTTCCCGCTTCACCCGCACCCGGACGATTAACATATCCACCCAAAATCACTGGATTAGGAATCGGTTGGGCTGTTTCAAAGTTATTATTTGAATTGTTTAAAGCATTGACATCATTTACATCGCTATCGGTTGTAGTGTTGCTTGCGGCAACAATTTTACCAGTAAGCGTATGGGTGGTTTGTATGACGGGTCTTGTTGTCGTGTTAGAGGGTGAAGATGTATTATCATTGTCACTACAGGCAGCGATAAAGAGTGCGAGTAGGTAAAACCAAAAGTATTTGACTGGCATAGTGTTAGATTCCATTAATCGTAAAAAATCTATAGAACTCATTTGATATGTTTAGGCGTGACGCAGTTAAAGTATTCCTCGTCCCAATGGTCTCCGTTGGGAGGCTGCAAGGA
>CAYMCP010000036.1:0-36317 GCA_964388965.1 uncultured Thiotrichaceae bacterium
CACTCCTCTCGATGACAGGACGAATAACAATGTTGGGAATAAGTCGTTGGACGGAGTTCTTTGAAGTAATTTTGCTTGGCTTTTTGGATTTCAACGATGAATTTTTCACCTGCTACGTTTTCGCAATAAATATCAAAAATCGCTTTTCTATCGTTGACGCGTGGCGGTAGTTGCTCTTTTTGTAAATAATTTAACTCAACAATTTGTCCTGTTTCTTTGTCTAACAATGTGTTCAGAAAATCAATTAATAAGTCCTTATTGGGTTCTGTCCCGAACAGTTTTTTAAACCCAAAGTCGGTAAAAGGGCTGATGTATTTGTCTTTGATTCTCATAGGGTTATTTCTCCGATTATGTTAAACTCACGTTAGTTATTAATCCTACCTGTAAAACTTAATAGCCAATCTCCATTGCCGCCGGGAGCTTCATTTGAGTTCGTATCACCGGAAGTAATTTTTATCGTAATAACAACATCTTTTGCTTGAGGATATTTACCTTCCTCGTCAGGTGGCTCACTGGATAAGGCAAATAAAAATTCAGGTAAACCACGCCCTGCAATATCGTCAATTTCAAACGCCGTTGCTCCCGATAAAATGCCGCCACTACTTGTTATCGTAATGTTTGTACCTGAAACTAACGCATTACCATAAATGTCACTCAAGCTTAAATTGTCAAATCCAGATACTAGAAATTGTTGCGTTCCTCCGTTTGGAATAGCAAAACTTGTTGGTGTCACTGTCGGCACTTGGGTGCGAGCAGAAAATAAAATCTGTACACTGCTCCAAATAGTCGTATTGGAATCAAATTGCCCATTCGCGCCAGTAAAACGATTGTTTTGATCTACGTCTATGTATAATTCACCTTCTTCAAATTGTCCACTATCATTAGCATCAATATATGGCTCGGTTAAATCTTCATAAGGTTCATTAGCGTCGTACCGACCATTTCCGTTTAAATCCGTGTAACTTTCGCTACCTGTTGTGTACGCTACGACAGTAGTAAATCCCGGATTACCGCATAAAGTCTGGTTACTACCAGTAATAAAACGATAATCACTACAACTATAACCGCTGCTAGCTGTGAATGGTAATCCTTTTAAATTCGGTGTCGTTGGGGCAGCAGATTGTAAAATCGCAGTCGCACGACCTAAAACCGTTGTAGTCGTGAACGCCTGTCCAACGCTCTGTCCGATTAAGCCACCTTCACTTACGAAACTAACACTGGTATCGCTGACAACCACGTTACCATATCTATCACCAACAAATGCCGTTATCAAATTTTCAATGCCAAATTGTACCCCACCTGCAATATTTAAGAATTCTGCGGCAAGTGATAAATGTTTTGCATCTGGTGTGTTGCTTACGATTGGTACACGAGCAATTGCCGTTGCATTGGAATTTTCGACACTAGCAATCACGTCCACCGTACCTGAAACCACACCAGTACGCAGAATGGTTGCTACAACACCGTTATTACTCACCGCACTGTTGAATATTAAACTTTCTCCACCATTAAGCCCCGTGTCGCCTAGACTAAACTGCACACTACGTCCATTGACAGGATTGCCAGCATTATCTTTAACAATAAATTCAATATTAGTCGTTTGCGCTGTGCCAGAACCTAATACGCCTAATTCTCGCGGCTCAATGCTTAATAATTCAATCGCATCAGCATCACCCGACTGAATGTTTAAATTTAATACACTGCTAATGTCGCTACCAACACGCGCAGTAATAATTGCCGTACCCGCACGACTACCCGCCGAGAATCCTACTTGCGCTTGACCATTTAAATCGGTGATTGCTTCATTACCAATTGTGCCCATATTCGCATTAAATAATACATTTTCGCCCACAATCGGATTACCGTATTTGTCAACGACGGTTGCAGTTATTTGAGTTTGTTCCATCAAGGCTAAATCCTGTTTTTCCGCTTTTAATACAATACGTTGCACAGGTAAAGCAGTAAATTCAACCGTTGCAGTAACTGGATTTAATAAGCCTGCTTTCGCAATGATTTGTCCTTTACCTTGTTGTTGACTTTGCACATTTATTGTTGCTTGTCCTTGCTCGTCACTGCGTATAGTCAATGCTTCTTGCAGCTCATCGTTGCTAAATTGATTGTCTTGATTGGCATCGAAATAATAACTAAAACTGACTAAAACATTGGCAAGCGGTATATTAAACGCATCTGTTACTGTGGCAGTTATTGGGCTACTGATTTCAGCGTCAGCGACAACTGAAGCTTGTACAGGTGCTAGGGATAATTTCGCACCAAAATATAATGCTACAGTCTGCTGCATACCACCCACTTCTACATTTACGTCTACTGTCTCTGCTTGCGTCGTAGATATTTGGGTTTGAATTTGTCCACTTTCATCCGTTGTGCCCCGGTTTGGTTTAATATCAATATTCGCTACTGTCTCACTGGTCGCGGAAAAATTGACGAGTTGATTAATTAACGGTAATCCTAAATTATCAGTCATTTGCGCAATAACAGTCGCTTTTGCATTCACTGGTAAAACTTGATTCGGCGCGGATACCAGTAAACGCGAACCGTCTGGCAATTGCGCAATAAAACGTACTTCAGCTTGTGCTCTCAACGAACCACGCGATACTTGTACTAATGCGCCGCCACCATCTTTATTTAAATCTGTCACCGTAACAGTAGTGATGCCTTGTTGATTGGTTCGTGCTTCAATTGGCGTTAAAGTTTCATTATTTGACGCGGCAAAGCTAAAATAAAGCGTTTCATTATTCAACGGCGTATGATTACCATCTTTGAGTAAAGCCGTTAAAATCGTTTCACCTACGACTGTTGTTGTAGTTGGTAATAGCACCAAGCTTGCACCAAAATATAATTCAACGGTTTGTAATACCGTACCACTGATTATGCTCATGGTTACATTTTGAATAGTATTGTTGGTGACGGTAAAACGCGCTTGACCATTACTATCAGTACGTTCTGGCACGTTATTTAATTGTGCATTGCCAGACACACTTGCAGTAAAAGGCGTGTTGGGTAGCGGTTGTTGATTGGTTTCGCTATTGTTGAATAGAGTAACCGTGACTTCGACCGTGTCATCTAAACTTAACACCGTTTCAGAGGCATCTATCGTAATCGCATTGACCGCTAACGCATTGAATATCAAGGTAACAGCTTCGCTACTCATGCCACCTGCATTGACTGTAACGCTAAATTCTTCTACCACATTATTGCTAACATCACTACTAAAACGTCCATTTTCTGCGGTTATGCCACTAATAGCACTGAAAAATGCTGTATTCGATTCACTGATAAAATTCACTGGAATGCCTGCCAATGCAACCCCATTTATATCGCGTACAATTGCAGTAAGTTGAATTTTTCCTTGTCCATCAGCAATTTGTGGACTGTTACTCACAATTAATTCAACATTGGCGACGTTTGGATTAATACCAGTAGCAAAAAATTCAATTTGACTTGTATTACTGCTGATATTACCTGTATTAGCTTTTATAGCGAGTGGCGCGACATCGCTACTGATTACGCCGACTTCAGCACGTCCATTCTCATTACTCACCGCAGGCGAGCCTTGTAGAAAACCCTTACCTTGTGTGATTTGGAAATCAACCGCTACGCCTTGAATAGCAACACCATTATTATCAGTGACAATTGCAGTTAAAGTTGTGGCAGTATTACCGTCGGCTGTACCGTTAGCGGTTGGTGGAATAAGACTGATATTTGCACCAAAATATAAAGGGATGGTTTGTTGTGCAGTATCAGCACTAGCAGTTACTTGTACATTACCATTAGCAGTGATACGGGTTGTTGCTTCACCGTCTATATTGGTTTGTTCAGTTCGGGTGCTAATTGTCCCAGCAGTGGCAGTGAAATGAATCGTTTGACCCGCGACCGGTAATCCATTGTTATCTATTACTCTCGCGGTGACGATTGCACTATGATTTGCACCGAGTAGAGTATAATTACTATTTAATTCAAGGGTACGATTTCGCCCAAATTCTGCTTTAAAACTGACTTTAGCTTGACTTGCCACCTCGCCACTACTCGCTTTTACTGTGACTTGTCCACCGTCGCGTTGCACATCGTTTACTGTTACCACTGCGACACCGTCAGCACCTGTTAAAAGTTGATTAGCGTTTAATGTTTCATTATTATTCCCTATAAAATTAAAATTAACAGGTTGTTCTACAATCGCTGCTTGATTCGCATCTTTTAAAATTGCACTGAGTGTTGCGCTACCAATTGCATTAGATTCACTCGGCAGCAAAGTTAAAGTTGCACCGAAATATAAAGTAATTGTTTGCGTAAATTGTCCACTACTAACGGTAACATTAACATTTTCCGCTTTGCTATTTGTGACTTGAAAACGTGCTTGTCCAGTTGCATCAGTGATTTTAGGGAGATTTTCGACTTGTGCCGAACCTGTTACTTGTACTGAAAAATTAGCACCAGCCAATGGGATAGGATTATCATCACCTTGATATAACGTTAAAGTTAAATTTGCAGTTTCATTAGCTGCTAAAACGTAGGAATGCGCACTAAGTGCCAAACTGTCTGCTGGTGGAATAAACGTGATTTCTTGTGCTTGACCACGCACCCCGCCGGCAATTGGGGTAACTGTAAAATTTTCTGCTAAAGTGCTCGTTACTGTGGTAGTAAAATGTCCTATTTCATTGGTCACACCATTTAAGCTCGCAAATACGGCACTGTCTGAGCTTGGTGATAAGCTAATTTGCACATTAGGGATTAAATCGCCTTGAGCGTCACGCGCAGTCACATCCAATAAAATTGTAGATGTTCCGTCAGCACGTTGAAAATTATTACTTACGATTAAATTTGTCGTTTTAACTCGCTTATCGGTAAGATGATTAACAAAAGTGAGTCTTACTGGGCTGCTGCGCACAGTGCCCGATTGTGCATACACGTCTAACGTTTCAGGTACAGTATTAGTAATCTGGGTTGTAATGAGACCTTGCACATTAGTCTGACCTGTGAATTGACTAAAAATAGCAGTTTCTGAATTACTATTAAAACCTATCGTTAAATTTCCAAGCGGTATATTACTGCTATCTCGTGCGATTGCGGTAAGATTAATAACACTTTGTCCATCAGCCAATTGATTGTTTTCATCAACAAGTAAAGTAATTTTACCCACATCAACCCTACCATCATCAAAACTCAAGCTGACTTTTTGGCTTTGTAAGGTATTTGAACGTGCAAAAATTTCAAAAGTTTGCGCAATATTGCTAGTAATGCTGGTTGTGAATATGCCTTGTTGATTAGTTACACCTGCAAAGGGTTCTAAAATAACGGTTTCTGAGGAGCTGATAAAATCAATTGGCACGTTCGCCATTGGTAAATTATCACTATTTCGAGCGATAGCCGTAAGCGTTATCGGATCGGTATTAATTAATTGATTATTGTTATTGACTAACAACGTAATTTTATTAGCTGTGATATTGTCATCAATAAAATTTACTCTGACAAATTCACTACTCTGATTACCTGCTGTGGCATTCACTAAAAACGATTCTGCTCGACTATTTGTAATTTGCGTGGTAAGCACACCTTGTTGATTGGTATGACCAGTGTAAGGTGTCAAAATCGCGCTATCAGATTGGCTGTTGAAGATAATAGATATATTTTCAATAGGATTATTGCGACTGTCCCTAGCAATAGCCGTTAATATAATTGGCGTGTCATTGCTGAATAATTGATTATTATTGTTGACGAGGAGAGTCATTTTGCTGACTTCAACATTTCCAATAAAATTAACCGTGACAAAATCACTGGTTTTATTACCTGCGCTGGCACTGATTAAAAATGATTCTACTTGAGTATTGGTAATTTGCGTAGTGAGTATGCCTTGTTGATCGGTATGACCAGTATAAGGTGTTAAAATCGCGCTATCGGATTGGTTAGTAAAAGTTATTGGTACATTAGCGACAGGATTATTATTATTGTCACGCGCAATAGCTGTGACAGAAACAGCAGCCTGCCCATCAGCAAGTTGGTCATTATCCTGAATGAGTAGCACAACTTTGGCGACATTTGCTTGTAAAATTTCCTGTTCTGTTGGCTCTGTAGGTGTGCCGCCACCACCACCGATACAGGCAGTTAGCATCAACAGCATCAACCATCCTATCGTGATACGTGCAACCATTTTTCACCCCTTGGTATTTTATTCTGAATAGAGCTGATTATAATAGAATTTTTAATTTTAATTGATGATTTTTAGTCTAATTGCACATTTCCTCGTTTTCTTTTGTTCTACGCGCTGCTTGGAATGCGCTGTTGGCGCACTGCGTCAAATTTAGATCGACGTTGGTTCGTCCTGTTGGGTGGGCATCGGCACGAGTTTATAAGTTTAATTTTTCACGCCAAAAATCGCTTTTTGTGCAACGCAATATTTGTTATGATGAAAAGTCGCTTAGACTAACCACTATCATCATAAACAATCTAGGAATTACACAGTTGAAGTGTTAAACGATTGATTTATCTCGTTGTCTCGTTTGTCTCGTTTCCACAAGCTTTGTGGGAAGGTCTTCACGACGTGCTACGTCGAGTTGATTCGTGACGCGGCGTGTCTGGACTGCATTCCCACATGGCATGTAGGAACGAGAAAACGAGAAAAACTGCGTAACTCCTAACAATCATAGATAAAGAGGAAAATGTCAGATGGAAAACGTCGTTTTTGTAGCAGCAGCTCGTACACCAGTCGGTAATTTTAGCGGTACATTAGCATCTATTCCAGCGAGCGCATTAGGTACAGCAGTCATTAAAAATTTGCTAGAGCGCACTAATTTAGACCCTGCGTTGGTAGATGAAGTTATTTTAGGTCAAGTATTGACCGGCGGCACAGGACAAAATCCTGCACGTCAAGCGGCTGTCGAAGCCGGTTTACCAGTAGAATGTCCCGCAATGACAATTAATAAATTGTGTGGTAGTGGCTTAAAAGCAATGCACTTAGCCGCCCAAGCAATTAAATGTGGTGATGCCCAAATAATTATTGCAGGTGGTCAAGAAAGTATGACTATGGCACCACACATTTTATTAAATTCGCGTAATGGTCAGCGCATGGGACCTTGGGTTATGGAAGACAGTATGATTAAAGATGGTTTATTAGATCACTTTAATAATTACCACATGGGTATGACAGCAGAAAATATCGCAACTGATTTTGGTATTTCCCGCGAAGAACAAGATGATTTTGCTGCAAGCTCACAACAAAAAACTGAAGCGGCTCAAAAAGCAGGTTTATTTAGCGATCAAATCGTACCCATTACTATTCCACAACGTAAAGGTGATCCGATTGTGTTTGATAAAGATGAGTTTCCGCGTGCAGGTATCACCGCTGAAGGTTTGGCTAAATTACGCCCTGCGTTTACCAAAGAAGGTACGGTTACGGCGGGCAATGCCTCTGGTATTAATGATGGTGCGGCTGCGGTAGTAATGATGTCTGAATCCAAAGCAAAAGAATTGGGTTTAGAAATTTTAGGACGTGTCGTGTCTTACGCTAGTGCAGGTGTTGAACCGCGCATTATGGGTACAGGTCCCATTCCCGCAACACGCAAATGTTTAGAAAAAGCAGGTTGGACACATGAAGATTTAGATTTAATTGAAGCTAATGAAGCTTTTGCCGCGCAAGCAATTTCCGTAAACCGTGAATTAGGTTGGGATTTATCAAAAGTCAATGTTAATGGTGGTGCAATTGCAATTGGTCATCCTATTGGGGCGTCTGGTGCGCGTATTTTTGTTGATTTGTTGCATGAAATGAAACGACGTCATGTTAGTAAGGGATTAGCAACATTATGTATTGGTGGTGGTATGGGCGTTGCGTTAGCGGTTGAACGTTAATTAATCCGCGTCTCAAACGAGATTTTCCCTCGTGACGACGCGGTGCGTCGTCACCCAATTGGACGCACCAGCATCCTACGACACTAGCGCACGAACAAGGGCACAAGTACCAAAGACACGATACACATCAATTTAATCAAAATATTTAATGATGGACCAGAAGTATCTTTGAATGGATCGCCGACCATATCACCCACAATTGCTGCTTTATGGCGTTCTGAGCCTTTGCCGTCGCCTTGATAACCGGCTTCAATTTGTTTTTTAGCGTTATCCCAAGCACCACCTGCATTCGCCATCATGATTGCCATTAAAATACCCGTTGTCAACGCGCCTGCTAACATGCCACCTAATGCCGTCGGATCGAATAAACCAACTATTACGGGTGCCGTGACTGCAATAATGCCGGGGGCTATCATTTGCTTTAATGCTGAATTGGTTGAGATTTCTACACAACGTTTATGGTCTGGTTTAGCCTTGCCTTCCATAATCCCTTCAATTTCACGGAATTGGCGACGTACTTCCTCAACCATTTCCATTGCAGCTTTACCTACAGAAGTCATCGTTAAAGAAGTAAATAGAAAAGTCAACATACCTCCTAAAAATAAACCTACAATGACTGTTGGATTACTAATATCAATGCTAAAGGTTTGCAAAGCTTCTACACCTTTTTCAATTGCAAGATGTTCGACTGCTGCTTGATAAGCTGCAAATAGTGATAGTGCTGTTAATGCGGCTGAACCAATCGCAAAACCTTTACCAATTGCTGCCGTTGTATTGCCGACTGCGTCCAATTCGTCAGTAATTTCACGTACTTCTGGCGGCAACTCTGCCATTTCAGCAATCCCACCGGCATTATCAGCAATCGGACCGTAAGAGTCTACCGCAACGACGATACCCGTAATAGATAGCATACCTACTGAAGCCATTGCAATACCATATAATCCCGCAAAATTAAACGCTAAAATAATTGTAACACCAATAACAATAATCGGTGTCACAGTAGATTCCATACCCATTGCTAGACCTTGAATAATCGTCGTAGCGGGACCTGTTTTCGCGGAATCTGCAATCATATTGACTGGACGTTTATGTTTTTCAGTGTAATAACCGGTTTCAAACGCGATCACTAATCCGGCAACGATACCAGATAAAATTGCCCAAAATACGCCAATATTCAAACCTAGAAAGTAAATTACTGCATACGCACCAATCAGCGACAAGACACCTGCGATGCGTGTACCGTTTTCCAATTTGGAATAAACTTTAGTTGGGTCATCAGTACGCACAGTAAAAATTGCAATAATACTAGCGATAATACCGCTAGCTGATACTAAAATGGGTGCGATGACGTAGCTACTTGCATCACCACCTAGCTGTTGTGCAGCGAGTACACCTAAAATAATCGTAGCGATGATAGAACCAACATAAGATTCAAATAAATCCGCGCCTAAACCCGCAACATCACCTACATTATCACCTACATTGTCAGCGATAGTTGCCGGATTACGTGGGTCATCTTCGGGAATACCTGCTTCAATTTTGCCGACAATATCCGCACCAACATCAGCCGCTTTGGTATAAATCCCCCCACCAACACGGGCAAATAATGCGATTGAAGATGCCCCCATACCAAAGCCTGTAATAATGCTAATGCCGTCTTGAAAACCAACGAGTAGTAATGAAATACCTAGTAAACCTAGACCCGCGACCGCCATACCCATGACCGCACCACCAGAAAAAGCAACGTCTAACGCCCGCGCCAGACCACCTTCTTGTGCTGCCATTGCAGTCCGACCATTGGCACGAGTCGCAACCCGCATTCCGATGTTACCTGCAAGTGCAGAGGTTATTGCACCTAAAACGAATGTCAGCGCAATAAGTTGATTTGGCATAAATAAAGCCAATAAGATAGCGACCGCCATCACGAAAAGTACCAAAATACGATATTCGGCATTTAAAAACGCCATCGCACCCTCACGAATGGCTTGGGTTAATTCTTCAACTCGTGGATTTGTAATTTTGTACTGTTCGACGCGCCGAGCACTTATCCACGCCATCAGCAAGGCGATTACGCCTACACCAACACCAATGTAAATCAAGTTTGTCCCAGAAAAATCCATACTGTCGCTCCTTTAGATATGTGAAAAATAAGTTTATTGTTGTATTCGTTCGTTAAATTATAACTGCACTACTAATTATCATACGGTCGCATGACAACAAGATGTCTTTGCGCAGAAAGTTGTGGCACTTGCAATGTGACGGTTTCTAATTTAATTGGTAAGTGCATTAATTCAGCAATTTCTTTTTCTGGATACAAACCTTTCATGGCAATAATACAACCTTCTGGTTCACATAATTCCTCTGTCTGAAGTAAAAAATTATGTAAGCCGCTGTATGCTCTGGAAATAATCGTTGAAAAAGGACAAGTTGTCTCAAAATCTTCAATCCGTGTAGATTCCAAGTGCACGTTAGTTAAACCCAATTCAGCTACCACTTGCTGCGCAAAGCGTATTTTTTTACCATTACTATCAATTAATGTGCATTCCCAATCAGGACGGGCGATAGCAAACACTAAACCGGGTAAACCTGCTCCCGTGCCCACATCCAAAATCCGCCTACCGTAAACATAAGGTATCACAGCTAAACAATCTAACAAATGCTTGGGAATCATCTCTGCAATGCTAGTCACTGCTGTAAGATTATAAACATGATTCCATTTTTCTAGTAAGCGTAGATAATCCAATAATTGTGTTTGAATCGTTTCGGACAAATTCAACTCCAACGCTTGAATACCTTGTTGCAATGTTTTGCTATAGCTCACAGTCGCCAAATCCTAATTAAGGTGCCATAAGAAATTTATAGCTGAAATTATAAGCCAGCCGTGACAATAGAGAAAGCATAAATAAAAATGTGATTTCGTGCTTGCATATCTGCATGAGATTCTTACAATCAAGACTTTAACAACGAGGATTTTATCATGCGTTATTTATATTGGTCTTGGTTGCCAGCGATGTTGATCATGACAGCTTGTGTAACGATTAACGTTTATTTTCCTGCTGCTGCCGCAGAAAAAGCCGCTGATCAAATTATTGATAAGGTTTGGGGCGAGGAACAACAAGAAACCACCGAACCACAATCTCGCACGACGATACCATTATGGGCACAGACACTTAATATTTTAATACGTCCAGCGTACTCGGCTAATTTTAATATTGATATTTCTAGCCCCACGATTCAAGCACTTCAGGAAGCAATGCAAGCACGTCATCAACAATTAGAACCTTATTATAATAATGGTGGTATTGGTTTAACGTGGGATGCTTTAATTTTATTACGCGACCCAAATAAAGTGCCTTTGCGTTTTCGTAATGACATTAAAAAGTTAATAGATGATGAAAATAATGAGCGTTTATCTTTGTACCGCGAAATAGCGAACGCAAATGCTCATCCTGAGTGGGAAGATGAAATCCGTGATACGTTTGCTAAACGGTGGATTGAACGCGCTAGAGTGGGTTGGTGGTATCAAGATAAAAAAGGTAATTGGATTCAAAAAGTGGAATAATTTACAGATTTCTCGTTCCCGCGCTGGATAGGAACGAGAGTAAACATCGACAAGTTTATCCTGAGACTTGCTGTAATGTTGTTGGTTTTCGGGTTTGGATACGTCGTAGATACGATACCGCGAATAAAGCTAACACAACCAGTGCAAATACACCTAATAATCCAACTATCCACGCTAACGATTGAGTTGGGTGTATGCTGTATGTCGCAGCTTGATAGAAAATAACCGCTGACATGTAAGCCATTCCCGTGGTCCACGCAGCAACAAACATTGCCCAACGTGCGCCCGCTTCTCGATAAATTGCTGCAATAGTCGCGGTACAAGGAAAATACATTAAAATAAATAATAAATAAGCAAATGCCGCCGCACTACTACCAAATCTGGAAACCATCGCACCAAATGTTGTTGTATTCACGCCCTGCTCTTCTGCGACGATTTGTTGATCGCTCACATCACCGATATTTATACCCAACGGATCAGTAATAGAATTTGCAACATCAGCAAGATTAGTAGGAATAGTCGCAAAAGCGGCTGAAATACCGGCTATGATACTAAAAGATTCATCAGAGATTTGCGTATCACTCTCAGCAATAGCCAATTGGGTATATATCGCGTCCAGCGTACCAACGACCACCTCTTTAGCCAAGACACCGGTAAAAATACCAACTGTTGCAGGCCAATTTTCTTCGGTGATGCCCATTGGTTCAAATGCGGGCGTTAATGTTCTGCCAATCTCACTTAATACAGATTTATCGGTATTATCATTACCAAATGTACCATCCGTCCCCCAAGAATTTAAGAAACTAATGACAATTACCATTGGCACAATAATTTGTCCTGCGCGAATAATGAAACCTTTTAATCTTTCCCAAGTTCTAAATAAAATCCCCTTAATTGTTGGAATATGATAAGGCGGTAATTCCATGACAAAATGACTGACTTCACCTCTAAATAGGGTTTTTTTCATAATTAAGCCTGTGAATACCGCGACCAGAATACCGATTAAATACAAACCAAATACTAAATTTTGACCATTAGTAGGAAAAAATGCGGCTGCGAATAGGGCATATACTGGTAGGCGTGCTCCGCAAGACATGAATGGATTCATTAACATCGTTAAGCGACGATCTTGCTCATTTTCCAAAGTACGAGTTGCCATAATTGCCGGGACATTACATCCAAAACCTACGATCATAGGTACAAAAGCTTTGCCCGGTAAGCCAATGTAACGCATGAACTTATCCATCACAAACGCGGCACGCGCCATATAGCCAGAGTCTTCCAGTAAAGATAAAAATAGAAATAAAAAACCGATCACCGGAATAAAGGTTGCGACGGTCTGGATACCACCACCAAAACCATTTGCGATCAAGACAGTGAGCCATTCTGGCATATTCCAACTATTCATTGCATAAGCGACACCGTCTACTAGTAAAGTACCGGTAAAAATATCAAAAAAATCAATAAATGCACTACCTAAATTAATGGTAAATAGGAACATTAAATACATGATGCCGAGAAAAATTGGAATACCTAATGCGCGATTTAATACGATACCATCGATGCGATCAGAAATAGTAAAATTTAACCTATCATCTGGACGTGTAACCGCATGACGCACAACTTGGCTGATAAAATTATAACGACCATCTGCAATTAAAATATCTATATCTTCGGCTAATTTTTCCTCAATCTGCTCACGTAATTGCGTTGTTTGCTGCTGAATAAGGCTAGGCAATTGAATATGCGTTAATTCACCTTCCTCTAATAATTTAATGCTAAACCAACGGATGTGTTCTTGTTGAATAGGAGATAAAAACGGTTTAAGTGTAGGTTTAATCTGCTCAATTGCTTTTTCTACTTCAGGTAAATAATTAGCTTTAATAGCAGGGACAGTAGATTTTGCAGCCGCTTGATTAATTGCGTGTTTTAATTCTTTAATGCCCTTACTTTTGGCAGCAGAAAGTGGTAAAACCGGCACACCTAAACGTTGATTTAATTCATTTATATCGATTTGAATATGTTGCTGTTCTGCAATGTCCATCATATTAACTGCAATTAATATGGGCACATTCATTTCAAGCAACTGCGTCGTTAAATATAAATTACGTTCTAAATTAGCGGCATCAACAATGTTGACAATCAAATCAGCCTCACCAGATAAAATATATTGTTGCGCAATCTCCTCGTCCATCGAAGTGTGACCTACAGCAACATCTAACGAATAAGTACCCGGTAAATCAACCACTTCAATATGATTATTTTCAAATTGGTAATAGCCCGTTTTGCGCTCAACCGTAACGCCCGACCAATTACCTACTCTTTGTTTTGAGCCGGTTAATTCATTAAATAGTGTTGTTTTGCCACAATTTGGATTGCCAACAACACCTATTGTAAAATTACTCATAATTTAATTTCTCCACCAATAAAGCATCCGCTTCCGCTTGACGTAAACTAAGTGAAAAACCGCGCACTTTAATTTCAACTGGATCGCCCATTGGCGCGTAGCGAGTTACACTAAATTCCGTACCGGGCGTTAAACCCATCGCTAATAATTTTTGTCTATAAGCTTTTTCACCACGACGAATACCGGTAACTTTTCCACTATCACCAATTTGCATATCGCGCAAACAAATTTCCATAGCGTTTAACCCCGTATATCTGTTACTAAAATTTTATGTGCCATGCCTCGACCTAGTGCCCAACGTGTATCTTGACAACGTATTACTAAACCTTCTCCGTGTTGTACAACGGTTAAAGCAGCACCTTCCGTAATGCCCATTGCTAATAAGCGTTTCGTTAAGTTATTTCCGCCTTGGATGGCTGCAACTTGTACTTGTGTGCCGAGTTGAGATAAGCTTAATGGATAAGTTTGTTGAGTTTTCATGATGAAAGTCCGTGTAAAATTTGGTAATGATAATAATTCTTGTTTGTTAATAGTAACGATTCTTGTTTTTATTGTCAAACATAAAATAACAGGACTTTAAATTTAAAATTGATAAGAGTTGATTGGAAAAAATATTATTAAATATCAATATGATAGATGTACATTTAAGTTGAGCAAATAAATTTAGTACATCTATAACGATGATTTACACCTCATTTTTTAATGAATTTTGACTACGATTGTATCAGCGATATGATCATGTACACAGCGACGATCTTGTCGAAAAATCATTAAATAATTTCCGAGTAAAATAATATTGCCTACCATCGGAATACCACCAATTAAACCCATTATAAAATGTCGTAGGATAATAATACGTCCTAAGCTTGCTCTGGAATAATCAGTGCGTACAATTTTGATATTAAGTATCTTTTTGCCAATTGTTTGACCATTTTGGTATAAATACATCAGATTTAAAATAAATATTGCGATAATTGCAACTATAGAAATTATTAAAATTATAATAAATGACAACGACATTTCCACGTCAGGTTGAGCTGTTTCAGACAGTAAGCTCTCGTTTTCTAGGATAATAGTTAGTATTGGAAGCACTGGAATAAAATACATAAAACTATCAATAAGATAAGCATATAAACGTGATGAACGCGGTGCTAACTCCATCTCCTTATCAGCGTAAGTAGACATATCCATCACTATCGTATCAGGTGCTGCGTAAGGATTATCACTGT
Organism: uncultured Thiotrichaceae bacterium; assembly: GCA_964388965.1. Lineage (GTDB taxonomy): Bacteria > Pseudomonadota > Gammaproteobacteria > Beggiatoales > Beggiatoaceae > Albibeggiatoa. The sequence goes on from CAYMCP010000036.1 coordinate 15,056, forward strand.
TTAGCTCGTTTTCAACTTCAACGTGAGCTGTTGTAGTCGGCGTATTTTGCTGCTCATCTAGGCTTGCGTCATAAGCTTGGCGTTGTTGCGGGTCTGCTAAAATGCGGAAAATGGATTTTAAATCATCAAGTTTTTTTTCTGCCGTTAATTTTAAACGTACAGTCGTTGCCGAATTATCCGCATCTAGTAAAGCGTAATAATTAGGTTCAGTAGGATGAACGTTATAAGCTTGGCGTTTTTCTGAATCCGCTAAAACGCTATAAGCTGTCTTAATAAGTTTAATCCGCTGCTGGACTGCTTGTTTAATTTCATCAGTCGAAGCATAACGAGATATTTCTAATGTCTCGTAATAATTTTTCATAAAGTTTTTCCTCTAACTTATTCAACTTATGGAAAAAATCGTGCTATGGGTTTCACAATATTATAACAGTTTTATTTAATCTTCTTATTGTAAAGTCCGATCTTCACAGCATCATACGCTATGATAATCTTAAAATACATTATTTTAAATATGCAAATCGACATCATATAATATACTTTTTTCATTAAATTAGTAGACGTGTTTCACGGAACTAAAGATAGTATTTTGTAAAAAGATGAATTTATAAAAGTACAAAAAAGAGAGCCAAATGAGGAGGACGCTTAAAATGAAACTACAAATATCAGAATTGACAATAAAGAGAAAATGGCGTTCAGCTACATAAGCCCAAGCCATCATGGGAAAATACACGATTATCGTTTTTGTAAACAGCTTTTTGACCCTCGAACTCATTGGTTTGAAAACGTTTATGTCCGCGTTGATTTGGGGTTTTTAGGCTTTGGCGACTACAAGACAAAGAAATTATCCATACCTCATAAACGTAAAAAAATACCGATTTAACAGAAAAACAGAAAAACGATAACAAAATGATGGCTAGAGAGAGAATTTCTGTTGAAAACAGCATAGCGGGGGCATCAAATGCTACCGAATTCTCCTAAATAAACTTAGAATTCATCGTATTGATGTATATGATAATATTTTGGGTGTCTGTGCAGGGCTTTGGAACTTTTATCTCTCTAACTGATTGTTTTTTAAAGGTAGACAATTCTAACAATTTCACTGCCATAATGTGCTTCATCTAAGTAATAAGTTGTATTGTCAGGTAAAGCTGTCAATTTGACTTCTAATCCAGATAAACACTGCCCATTGCTTTCCCAATGATAAAAATATTTTTGTGCCATACTTAAGAAAAAAATTGCCTTGTATTTTCCTATCCTTACAGCTAATAAAATGAATTTAATCAATATTTTTATAATCAGCGATAGCAATCAATTAGCACAAATTGGCAAATTTTTTGAGGAAGAATATTACGCATAGCGCGTGATAACTTTAGCTAAAACAAGGATTCGGCAGCTAATAGAATTAAGTTCATTTTTTTGCCACATTTTGCCTTTAGATTTTCACAATATACCCTTTTAATAGCCTAGCTTGTTATTTAGACTAGTAAAATTAAAAAATAATAATGGGTGTAACGACGAGGTGACGTATTATGTACATATTAAGTAAAAGTAGATTTAAACTATTTGGTGGCAGTGTTATTCTAGGATTATTACTTGCCCTGAGTACTTTGCAATTATTAAAAGATGCGGAATTTGTAGATTGGATAACAAAAAACTTAATGCACACTGCTTGGTTACGCACGCAGGCGAGTGGTGAAAAAATTAAACCATGGCCATGGGCTGAGTTGTGGCCTATCGCACGCCTGACTGTACCACATTTAAACGCTGAACATATTATTTTAGAGCAAGAGGCAAAACAACTAACATCATCAGTTGGATTAAGTTATTTAAAAAGTAGCGTACTACCCGGTGAGGTAGGTAGTACCGTTTTGGGGGCACATCCTAGTTTATATTTTTCATTTTTAAGTGAGTTGAAGCCAAATGACGTATTGGTTTTAGAATCACCACGTACTGGAAAATGGCATTATCGCGTACACGTCATCAAAATAGTTAATAAATCAGATACAAAATTATTAGAACCAGGATTAAAACGTCGTTTAATTTTAATAAGTTGTTATCGTTGCGGAACAGAGCAACCTGAACTACAAAAAAATAGTCTACGTTATGTTGTTATTGCAGAAGAAGATGATAGATTGTCAAACGGGTTATAAGTTTCAAAATACTGTCGGAGTGCTGCTGGGCGCACAAAACTTGCTTTGCTGATGCGGCACATAAACTTCATATTTTTAATTTAATGATCGGTTGAACACGTTGATTTATCTTTTGTCTGGCACTAAGCGGTCGCCGAATGGTGTACGCACAACGCGCATTCCTTCTGGCACGTCTTCATCTTTAATTACTTGACGCTTAAAGTTTTTGTATAATTCGCGGCGTTTTTCTAATGCTTCCTCACGTTTTCTCTGCTCTTCCTCCGAAAGTTGTTGATTTTTCTGCATAGCCGCTAAAAATGGATTAACTGTACTAGGAGGATTTTGACTCACTGCCGACTCTGGTGGCGGGTTAATCGCTTTACCAACAGTAAATTCTAATATTGCGGATTTCCCTGCATTGCTACATTTAATCCCTTTTTGTGGATTTGGGCGGAGACAAGGTGCATTTTCGGGATAATCCACTTTGACTTTACGCTCTGTTAGGCGAATAAGGTAATAATCCGGAAAACCATTATTTACTGCTGTCCGTATTTTATCTTCCATATCAACTTTAATGATTTTATTATTCGGTGCTTCCAAAAAAACAATATAGCGTTTACCAATTTGACTGATACCTTTTAATTCAAAATCTTTTTGTGGCAAAACTTGAACTTGTGGCTTTGGGGTGGGTAAATTCTGAAATGGATTAAGATTAACCGGTGGTGCCGGTGGTTTTGGGTCTGATTGAGGTGTCGGAGGTGTTTTTGGTTTATTTCTATCCTCGTCAAATAAATCAAACCCCTCTGCACTAACAGTCTGGCAAAAGATGAAAATAAGTATAAAATAAAATGGCTTAGTCATAACATGTCCTCTGTTACATTATGGGAAAATTATATTACATGTCATCGTGTTTCGCCAAATATTTTGCCAATAAGGGTAAGGCAAATTGTATTAAAAATTTTAGCTGTTTGAAATCAAATCATGACAAAATATCATTCTACAGTTGAAAGTGCGCAGCGTAGTAAAGTAGGTATTTGAAAATAATCGATGTACATCTGGCTTTTGCTGCCAACGAATGTCCGGTTTTCTTTAGTTTTTTGGGACAATGGGCTAGGTATGAGTACCACACCTCCCAGTTGCCGAGAGAGGATTAATCAATAGTTAAATCAATGTCTTGAACACAGTTTTTTCATCAAAACTACCGCACAATTCCCCGTGCAGAACGTTTATCTAAAAATTCAATCAAACGATTTACCTCAGGACAGATTTCAACTAGTTTTTTCAATTCAATCAATGCCTCTTCTATAGTAAGACTTTGTTTATAAATAATTTTATAAGCTTGATATAAGTTACGGATTGTCTCTGAACTAAAACCATTGCGCTTTAAGCCTTCTTTGTTTAACCCATAACTTTCTGCACGATTTCCCCAAACAGTCACGTATGGCGGTACATCTTTGAAAATCACTGAACCCGCACCAGAAAAACTATACGCACCCATACTACAAAATTGATGCACTAAACTAAAACCGCCTAAAATGACATAATCATCAATTTCTACGTGACCTGCTAGTGAGGCACCGTTAGCAAAAATAGTATGATTACCAACACGACAATCATGGGCAAAATGTGTGTATGCCATAAGCCAATTATCATTGCCAATTTTAGTAACACCACCACCTTGTGCTGTCCCACGATTCATGGTGCAATATTCACGAATTTCATTATCGTCGCCTATTTCAAGGCGCGTCAGCTCACCCGCATATTTTTTATCTTGCGGTATTTCGCCCAATGATACAAACTGATAAATACGATTATTTTTGCCAATACGAGTTGGACCCTTAATGATAACGTGTGAACCAATCTCCGTACCTGCGTCAATTTGTACGTTTGCTTCAATAACAGAAAAGGGACCGACTTGGACGCTACTATCCAATTCAGCCTTTGAATCTACGATAGCTTGTGGATGTATCAAGTTGGAATATCTCTTTTCATGCACATTAAATCAGCGGTCGCAACAATCTTACCTTCAACTGTAGTTGTTGCTTTATATTTCCACATGCCACGAGTAATGCGCACCAGTACCACTTCAATGAGTAATTGATCACCTGGTTCTACAGGCTGTTTAAATCTCGCATTGTCAATGCCAACTAAATAATACAACGAGTTATCATCTGGCTGTGCTTCACTAGTCTTAAATGCCAATACACCCGTCGCCTGCGCCATTGCTTCAATGATCAGTACCCCAGGCATGACCGCACGATGTGGAAAATGTCCTTGAAAAAACGGCTCATTAATAGACACATTCTTGATCGCAGTCAACGATTCACCCAGCGTATAATCAGTTACGCGGTCAATCAGTAAAAAAGGATAGCGGTGTGGAAGGTGCTGAAAAATATCATGAATGTCCATTGTATTCATATTCTCTCAGGCACCCCTAAGTTGATAAAAATTTTGCTTTGTTTTTTAGGGTTTGTACACATTTTGCTATATCGTTAAGATGTTTAAATTGATGAAAATTTCTACGCCAGTGTTGACTAGGCTCTAATGGTGTGCCTGATGAATAAGTACCAGACTTAGTAATGGATTGCAACACAATCGAGCCACCGGTAATTTGTACATTATCAGCAATCTCAATATGTCCTACAATACCAACACCACCTGCAATCATACAATTACGTCCAATGCGCGTACTGCCAGCAATACCCACACAACCTGCAATTGCAGTGTGCTCGCCAATGAAGACATTATGTGCGATTTGAATTTGATTATCTAATTTAACCCCGTTGCTAATAATCGTATCCTCTAAAGCCCCTCTGTCAACAGTGGTATTTGCGCCAATTTCAACATCATCACCAATCAAGACTTTACCAAGCTGAGGTACTTTAACCCATTGACCTTTATCATTAGCAAGCCCAAAGCCGTCCGCGCCAATAACAGCACCGGGATGAATAATACAACGTTGACCAATTTGTACTTGCGCACACAAAGTTACATTTGCTACCAAACGAGTATTCTCACCTAGTAATACATTCTGTCCGACAACACAACCTGCGCCGATTTCTACATATTCACCAATTTGTGCACCTGACTCAATTACTGCTTGTGCGCCAATACTGGCTGTTTTGGCAACGTTGGCATCGGGACTCACCCAAGCTGTTGGATGAATACCTGCATTTGCTCTGGGCTGTGGATTAAATAAACGTGCAGCATAGGCATAACCCAAATAAGGATTATCCATAATTAACACAGGTACGGGACTGTAACATACATCTTTGAGCGAGATGATGACCGCAGCCGCTTGAGTTTTGCTTAAATCATCACGGTATAAACGATTGGAAAAAAAACTGACTTCGTATGCAGTAGCCTGCTTTAAGCTTGCAATTCCAGCAATATTTACAGCAGATACACTGGTATCGTTTAATTGCGCACCAATTTGAGTTGCAAGCTGAACAAGGCTGATTGAGACCATCATCTTAACTTTATTGAGAGCGAGCTAAATTCTTCAACACTTTGCTAGTAATATCCACCTTGTCACTCGCCCAGACGACACCGTCACTTAAAATGATGTCATAGCGTTCGTTTTTGGCTAGCTTTTGGATCTCTTCGATGATTTTCTTTTGTAGCTTATCCAACTCTTCATTACGGCGGATATTATAATCTTCACGAAATTCATCTTGTTGGCGTTGCAATTCTCGACGTTTAGAGATGATGTCGCGTTCTAAATCACGACGTTTATCCTCGCTCATAATCGCGCCATCATTGGCTAATTTTTTATCCAAATTGCTTAATTGTTGACGCAATGCGCCAATTCGACGTTGTTTAGGCGCAAATTCTTTTTCTAGGCGCGAGTTAGCGGCTTCGACTTGGGGAGCTGACTCCATAATTTTGACTGCATTGACAAAACCTATTTTGATCTCTGCTAATGCAACTGTGCTCAAACCCCATAAAGCTAAAATTAGGTATAAACTGTGTTTTTTCATTGTTACCACTCAAATTATTAAGTTAAGTTTACCGTATTATTTAACCACAAATATGCAAAAGATGCTGCTTTAAATTTACGTTAACCATGCTTTGGGAATGTAAGATTTATTTTGCACCAACGTATTATTTTGTTTGCAAAACAAGTTTCACATGCCGATTAAAAGTTAGTCCCAATTGTAAATTGGAACATTTGGGTACGATCACCATCAAATTTTTTCAATGGTCTTGCTATACTGAATGTCATGACACCGACCGGTGTTACCCATATTGCGGATAAACCTGCGGAATAGCGAAATTGTCCCACATCAAAGTCTTCATGCAGTCCAAATACGTTACCACCATCAACAAATGCCGATAAGCGTAATGAACGCACATTTTCTACAAAAGGCACGGGGACTATCACTTCTGCACTAAATACTGTTTTCAGATTACCACCGAATGATCGTCCATAAGAGTCCAATGGTCCGATAGTATTCTCCTCAAAACCGCGCATACTGTGCGGACCACCTGCAATATAATTTTCATAAAATGGCATTTCACTGTTTTCGTTATATGCGTCACCGTAACCAATATCACCTTTTAAAAATAAAGTATATTTTTCAGTCAACGGATATAACCATTGATGGCGATAAGATATTTTGTAATATTCTAAATCGCTTATGCCGGGAATAGACACCTCAGCACTAAATGCTCTTAACGTACCTCTATCTGCAAATAATGCGCGGTTACGGGTATCATGGCTCCAACGAGCAGTTAAACGATAAGAGTCGTAGATACTACCGTATTTTCTCAGAAAATCATGAATTTCTGATGCAGTAAAATCAGTCGTTTTTACCTCAGTATGGTCAAATGCGCCACCAAAATGAATACTGTTGAATTCACTCAAAGGAATACCATAAGTGATATTTCCACCGTAAGCGTCGGTTGCATAACGGCTCAAATTAGCTTCATAAGCATCGGTTTCGCGGAAAAAGAGGGAAGTGTTGCGACTGACACCGTGTACATTGGTATATGGATTGAAATAAGACAAACTGTATAAGGTGTTGTAATCACTATTATTGAAGCCAATCCCTACTCGCTTACCAGTCCCTAAAAAATTATCTTGTGTAACGCTAGCATTAAAAAGTAAACCATAAGTTTGCGAATAACCTAAACCTGCCATTAAATTACCTGATGGCATTTCAATTACGTTATAATCCACATCTATTTGATCATCCGTGCCTTGCACCAAATTCGTATTAATATCTACTTGCTCGAAATAATTGAGACGTTCTAAACGATTTTTTGAACGTTTTAAAGCCTCGCTCGAAACCCATGCGGATTCCATTTGACGCATTTCACGACGCATCACCTCGTCACGAGTGCGAATATTGCCAGCAAAATTAATCCGTCTCACATAGGTGCGTTTACCCGGCTCCATGAAAAAATTTAACCCAACGGTCTTAGTTTCATCGTCGATGTCCGGGACCGCATTCACATTGGCAAAAAAGTAACCTTCTTCGCCAATCCGTTCACTTAATGCCTCACTACTGGCGGTAATTGCTTTACGTGAAAAAACTTCACCTGATTTAATTTGTAATTTCTGATGTAATTCTTCTTCTGGCAAGATTAAATTACCAATTATTTTAATATCTGAAATGGTATATTTATCACCTTCAGTTAGGTTAATGGTGATATATACATCTTTTTTATCTGGACTAATAGATACTTGAGTTGAATCAATAGTAAAGTTGACATAACCTTGGTCTTGATAAAAGGAGCGGATAGTCTCAATATCACCAGATAATTTTTCCCGCGAATATTGATTGCTTTTGGTCAGAAATGAAAACCAACCGCCTGTATTTAATTGTATTTTACCTAATATTTTATCATCATCAAAATCTTGATTACCCACTACGCTAATATGACGAATTTTGGCAATCAATCCCTCTGAGATATTCAACAAAATTGCGACTCGATTGCGTACCAATGGTGTCACTTCGGAGTTAATTTTAACTGCATATTTACCTTTACTAAAATATAAACGTTGTAATTCTTGTTCAACTTTTTCTAGTAAAGATCGATTAAATACGCGCCCTTCGGCAAAACCAACTTTTTTTAACAACTCTTTTAAATCATCGGTTGCAATATCTTTGTTACCTTCAAAGGTGATTTGTGCAATTGCAGGGCGTTCCTCTAGTACGATTACCAGACTATTGCCATCACGTCCTAATTTTACATCCTTAAATAGCCCGGTTTTGAATAATGATGAAATTGCTTCACTACTTTTTTGTGTATTCATTTCATCGCTAACTTTGACAGGTAAATAGTTAAATACTGTCCCTGCGGAAATGCGACGCAAACCCTCTAAACGGATGTCTTCTAGTGTGAATGACGGAAAACTCCATGCCACTGGTAGGTAAAACAAAAAGAATAAAAAAAACGCGAATAGGACTGTAAGTCCAGAGCGTTTAGAAGTGATTTGTTGTGTCTTCATTTAACCGAACAACCGTCCAATGTCATTAAAGATGGCAAGAAACATCAAGCCGATTAGTAAGGCAAATCCAACTTGTTGCATGGCATATTGCATGTTTTCAGTTACTGGACTGCCTTTAATCCATTCTATTAAGTACATCAACAGGTGACCACCGTCCAAAATTGGAACGGGCAGTAAATTGATGATGCCTAAGCTTAAACTAATTAGTGCTAAAAAGGAAATAAATGCAACGAAACTAATTTGTGCTGTTTTTCCTGCATAATCAGCAATTGTAATCGGACCGCTAATGTGTTTAGCAGAGACTTCTAAGGTCAGCATTCTCCACAAAAGTTGCAAAGACATCGTGCTCATATCCCAAGTTTTTTCTGCCCCTTTTGCCAATGCCTGAAAGATATTGTAGTGCTCAGTGTGTAGATAATCTTCTGGAATAGAAGGCATTTTTGCGTATACGCCCATACGTCCTTGTCCTTCTACCTCGTCTGGAATAAGTGTTAAAGTGATTATCTCATAACCACGTTGCAACTTGGTTTCAATGGCTTTTTTAGGATGATTTTTAACATAATCCGCCCACATTTGCCAATCTGTTACAGTGTGTCCGTCCATTGTTAGAATTTCATCACCAATTTGTAAACCGTCACGTTGCCCGGCACTGTTATCGGCGAAACTTGCTACAACGGCTGGAACCACACGATGAAATGGCTGAAAACCTAAATGTTCAAATAATTTACCTTCTGCAACGTCGTCTAAACGCAATTCGCTTGCATCTATGGTGTGTGAGCTGCTGTAACCGTTGGCGTTTTGGACTGTATAAACGATAGTAGGCTCATGTCTAAGTATCGCTTTTAAAGTTTTTTGTAACACATCTTCCCAATTTTTGGCTTCACTATCATTAACTGCGATAATTTCATCTTTATTTTGTAAACCTGCTTGGGCTGCAATGCTATCCGGTTGTATGCCGCCAATGATGGGTTTTATCATGCGTTCGCCCGCCATAAAAACCACTGTATATAAAAAAATAGCTAAGATAAAATTGAAGATAGGACCGGCAGCGACGATGGCGGCACGTTTCCATAATTTTTGTTGATTGAATGCGCGAGGTAAATCTTTAGGGTCAATCTCTTCACCGTCCTCTACCTCGCCTAACATTTTGACATAGCCACCAAGCGGAATCGGCGCAATAACAAATTCCGTGTTATCTTGACCGAATCGTTTTAAATAGATAGGTTTTCCAAATCCAATTGAGAAACGGAGAATTTTAACGCCTAGTTGTTTTGCAACCCAATAATGTCCAAATTCATGAACGGTGACTAAAATCGCAATGGCAATCAGAAATGCGAAAATTGCTATTAATACTGTCATAATCTAAACCTATTTGTTTTTTAGAACCAAGTATTGTCAAGGAAGTGCAAAATTTATTTTATTCGGGCAAATTTAAATTTGCACTCCAGCGTAACTCTTTTATTTTATTAATATTTTATTAGTAAACGTTGAACTTCAAGGCTTGCCAATTCTCTTGCTTGCGCGTCGTCTTCTAGGACAAAGTCTAAATGACTGGCATCCTTACCCGTTAAATTAGTTAAAGTCTGCTCAATGACGATAGGAATATCAATAAATCTAATTTGTTTGTTTAAAAAAGCTTGTACTGCTACTTCATTGGCGGCGTTGAGAATGGTCGTTGTTGTGCCACCTGCAAGCATTGCTTCGTAAGCTAAACGCAAACAAGGAAATTTTTGCATATCAACATCTTCAAAATCGAGTTGAGCAATTTCAGCCAAATTTAATGGGTTTACACTAGAGGAAATTCGTTGCGGCCAAGTCAGCGCATGAGCAATCGGTGTACGCATGTCAGGGTTGCCCAATTGCGCCAATACTGAACCATCAATGTATTGCACCATCGAATGAATAATACTTTGTGGATGTAATAGCACTTTCACTTTATCAGGCGAAGTATTGAATAACCAACACGCTTCGATGAGTTCTAATCCTTTATTCATCATCGTGGCAGAGTCTACAGAAATCTTGCGCCCCATATTCCAATTTGGATGTTTGCACGCTTGTTCTGGAGTCACAATTTTAAGTTGTTCGGCTGTGAAGGTGCGAAATGGTCCGCCTGATGCGGTGAGAATTAATTGCTTAATCCCAAAATTATCTAATTTAATAGATTGCGCATTTTCTGTTGTCAAAGGCATACATTGAAATAAAGCATTATGTTCACTGTCAATTGGTAACAGCATTGCGGCACTTTCTTGTACTGTTTGCATGAATAATTTGCCAGACATAACGAGTGCTTCTTTATTCGCTAGTAACAAACGTTTTCCCGCTTTTGCTGCTGCTAAGGAAGGCAATAAACCTGCACTACCGACAATTGCCGCCATGACTGTATCTACTTCGGGCAAGCTGGCGACGTAGGTTAAACCGTCAACGTTAGTTAAAATCTCCGTATTACCCGTATAATGTTGTTGTTTTAATGCTTGTTGAAGTAAATCAGCATGTTTCGCGTCAGAGACAACTGCATATTTTGGTTGCCACTGTAGACACTGTTCTGCTAAACGTAATACGTTAGTATGCGCTGTGAGTGCGACGACTTTAAATTGGTGGCGGTGTTGAGCAATCACGTCTAAAGTATTTAGCCCGATTGTGCCTGTTGCTCCTAAAATAGTGATACCTGTCAAAACCGAATTCCTAAAAGTATTGTGCCAATAACAAAAATCGGTGCTGCTGAAGTTAAACTATCCACGCGGTCTAACATGCCACCGTGTCCGGGTAAAAGTTGACTCGTATCTTTCAGGCGCATTTGGCGTTTAAACATACTTTCTGCCAAATCACCCAAAATCGAGATTAAAATTGTCACAAAACATAGTCCGATAAATAAAATACTTTCATGTATACCCATCTCACGCCACCAAGTATAACCTAGACTAAGCAGTAAACCAGTACTTATTGCACCGTAAACACCTTCCCAAGTTTTATTTGGACTAATTTTTACTGCCAGTTTGTGTTGACCATACGCCTTACCAACAAAGTACGCACTGCTATCAGCTAACCAGATTAGGCTAAAGAAAAATAGCACACTATAACCTGTATAGTGTTGATGTAAGTAAACTAATGCAGTCCAAGCAGGTACTAAAATAACAATACCTAGCATTGCTTTAAGCCACGCAGACTTTGGGACAGGGTCATATAGCCACTCATACTGTACACCTATTTGCCAATATAGCATTAATAACCACCAACTTAGCGCAATAATCAGAATGGGATAAATATTAATTGGATGGAATTTTAAAATCAGAAATGCTGCAATTAAGCCTGTAATGGTGACAACAGTATAACTTGTACGTGCAAAATTGTTATGCCAACCGCAAATATCTGTCCACTCCCACGCCGCAATGAGCACAAAAATACCCAGTGCAATCGCCAAAATCGTTGACGATAAATACATAATACCACCGACGACGGAAGGAATTAAGATAAATGCAGTTAAGACCCGTTGCTGTAATTTTTTCGGCATTTTGACTCAGGCATACGCCAGATGAGGTTAGATATTAAAGTTTTTTTTGCTTGCAGAGCAACAATTTTTTATTAAATCGTCCAGACACGGTTTAAAAATATTTCAAATTTCTAAGAATTGTCCATAGTATTGCTTATTTTGTTAGAATATTTCGAGAATGTTAAATTTTCATCTAATATCTTATTGTGTTTAACTCTGCTCATAAAGCAATTATTTTTTAATTAATTCAAGAAGTTACTTAACACTTTGAATTTGTTCACTTGTACGTCCATAACGCCGTTCACGTTTAGCATAAGAATCCAACGCTAATTGAAATTGTTTTTCATCAAAATCAGGCCAAAAAATATCAGTAAAATATAATTCCGTATACGCTAATTGCCACAGCAAAAAATTACTGATTCGCATTTCGCCACCAGTACGAATAAACAAATCAGGTTCTGGTAATCCGCAAGTACTAATATGTTGATTAATCAAATTTTCATTAATGTTGCTAGCAGATAGCTTACCTTGCTCAATTTTATTACTAATTTGTTGTATTGCTTGGATTATATCCCAACGACCACCGTAATTTGCTGCAATCGTTAAATCTAATCCCGTATTATCTTTAGTTAATCGTTCAGCTTCGTCTATATAAAATTGCAATTCAGTAGGAAACATGCTTTTATCACCGATTATGCGTAAACGCGCATTATTTTGATGTAATTCTCGTATTTCATTCTTGATGGCTGCTAGAAATAGCTGAAATAACATTCCAACTTCTTCTTTTGGTCGGCGATTGTTTTCGCTACTGAATGCAAATAAAGTTAATGCTTCAATACCGACCTCGCCACAATAGCGCACAGTGCGCTTGACCGTATCTAAACCAACTTTGTGTCCAGCGATGCGTGGTAAAAAACGTTTTTTCGCCCAACGTCCATTGCCATCTAAAATAATTGCAACGTGACGTGGGATTTGAGGATTGCTCATTAGGACAAACAACAATTAACGATTAATAATTAACAATGAATAAATCACTGCCCCTAAACTTCCATTAATTCATCTTCTTTTTCTTTTAAAATGTCATCAATTTTTGCGATGTAAATATTGGTGAGTTTTTGAATCTCGTCCTCTGCACGACGCTCATCATCTTCAGAAATGTCTTTATCTTTCAATAGTTTTTTAAATTCGTGATTAGCATCACGGCGAATATTGCGTATTGCCACTTTGGCGTTTTCTGCTTCATGACGCACAATTTTAACTAAATCACGACGACGATCTTCGGTCATGGGAGGCAAAGGAACGCGCAACATATTACCAACGTTGGTTGGGTTTAGACCTAAATCAGAATTTAAAATTGCTTTGTCGATAGTTGATAACATGGATTTTTCAAAAGGCGTGACACCCAAAGTTCTTGAGTCCAACACAGTAACATTTGCCGCTTGAGTAATTGGTACTTCTGTGCCGTAATAATCTACCTTGATATGGTCTAATAAACTGGTATGCGCACGACCGGTACGGATTTTGACGAATTCATGTTTAAGGCTTTCAACACTTTTTCCCATACGCTCTTCGGCTTCGTCTTGCACCATTTGCATCATTTCACTCATTATTTTTACCTCTTTATTATAATAAAAAAACCGTACTCAATTTTAATTTTTTAAGGATGTTTAATTTTATTTATCCAGCGTGTATTAATGTACCTTCATTTTGTCCCATCACAGCACGCAATAATGCACCGGGCTTGCTCATATTTAACACTTGTAGCGGCATATTATGTTCACGACATAAGATAACTGCCGTCATATCCATTACACCAAGTTCTCGCGCAATCGTTTCGTCATAGCTTAACGTTGTAAATTTAGTTGCATTAGGATTTTTTAACGGATCAGCATCGTAAACACCGTCTACTTTCGTTGCTTTAATCATTAAATCTGCCTTAATTTCAATCGCTCGCAGACTAGCAGCAGAATCCGTTGTAAATAATGGATTACCTGTACCTGCAACAAAAATCACCACTTTACCCGCCATTAAATACGCAATAGCTTGACGAGTAGAGTAATACTCACAAACGCCGTCAATGCGCAATGCTGACATAACTTGTGTGTTGATATGTATTTTTTTTAGCGCATCTTGCAAGGCTAATCCATTCATCACAGTCGCCAACATGCCCATTTGATCGCCAGTTACGCGCTCAATACCACTAGCTGCTAAATCCACGCCCCGAAAAATATTACCACCACCAACGACTAGGCTGATTTGTATATTTTGTTCAACAATGTCTTTTATCGCTTGCGCTGTCTGACTCAGAATATTAGCATTAATTCCAAAAGCATCATCACCCATTAAAGCCTCGCCACTGAGTTTGAGCAGCACACGCTTACAGGGTTTTTCACTTTCTCTAGCTTCATTGAGTTTGATTAAAGTAGGCTGATACGGGACAGTGGGTGACATGAATTAGCTTCCCTGTACTTGCTTCATGACTTCTTCAGCGAAGTTTTCAGTTTTCTTCTCGATACCTTCACCCACTTCTAAGCGTACAAAGTTTTTAACTGTCGCAGCATTGGCTTTTAATAATTTTTCAACAGTTTGATCTGGGTCTTTAACGAAAGGTTGACCTAATAATGTGATTTCAGCTAAGAATTTTTTAACGCGCCCATCAACCATTTTTTCAATAATATCAGCAGGTTTGCCACTATCTTGCGCTTGTGCAATTAAAATTTCTTTTTCTTTTGTAACGATGTCTGTAGGTACATCATTGGCAGTTGCGTATTGTGGGCGACTCGCTGCGATGTGCATTGCAATATCTTTAGCTAATTCTTCGTTACCGCCTTCCATATCAACCAAAACGCCGATACGTGTACCATGTAAATAAATACCTAATTGTGTACTTTCCATCAAAGCAAAGCGGCGCACGGTAACATTTTCACCAATTTTGGCGATTAAATTTTTACGGGCTTCCTCAACTGTTTTGCCATTACCGTAATCGGTTGCTAATAAAGCATCTAAATCAGCAGGTTGCGATTCTAAGGCTTTCGCAACGACTGTATTACAAAAATCTTTGAAATCATCAGCCTTAGATACGAAATCAGTCTCACTATTTACTTCCAAAATTGCAGCTTTGTTGCCATCAGCTTGCACAACAATCAAGCCTTCTGCCGCAACACGCCCGGCTTTTTTCTCTGCCTTAGCCTGACCTGCTTTACGCATGGCTTCAATAGCAGCTTCGATATCGCCGTTTGTTTCGACTAAGGCTTTTTTGCATTCCATCATACCAGCCCCAGTACGCTCACGTAATTCCTTAACTAAAGCGGCTGTAATCGCCATTGTATTTAACCTCTTAAAAATACTTAAATAAATTCAGTTTGCTAAATTTTTAAGGACTGCTAATCCCAATCATTTATATCCATATTAACTTCGGATACTATCTGCAACGGTCACATTTTGCATAGCGCATTAAAGTTGGATTTCAACACAAAGAAACTGCTAAATTGTGCATTTTCAATGCGTTGAAACACACTTGTTATATTGAGTTTACTACAAACCAAACTTTTTTATATAACATTTTGCTTTTTAAATTAAAAACTGTAAACATTCAGTCTAAAACCAGTTAAACCACATTATGCAGCCGTTTCTGCCTACTCTGCTACGGCTTCTGGTGTTTCTACTGTTGCTATTTCTGATGTTTCTACCGTTGTCTCTACGGTTTCTTCAGCAATGACCTCAGATTCTGCATTTTCCGCGTCGAGCGTATCCATCTCTTCGGGCAATTGGGTCATAATTGCCTCTTTCGCTTCGACAATTGCATCTGCAATCCCTTTCGCGTACAGACTAATGGCACGAATTGCATCATCATTACCCGGCACCACGTAATCAATATTCTTCGGACTATTGTTAGTATCAACTACGCCTATCACTGGAATACCCAATTTTTTCGCTTCACTGACGGCAATTTTTTCATGACCTACGTCAATAATAAATAACGCATCAGGTAAGCCATTCATCTCTTTAATGCCGCCTAAGCTGCGTTCTAATTTTTCCAGTTCGCGGGTTCTTGATAAAGCTTCTTTCTTGGTTAATTGATTTAATGTACCATCTTCTGCCATCATTTCTAAATCTTTAAGGCGTTTAATGGAAGAACGGACTGTTTTGTAGTTAGTTAGCATACCACCTAACCAACGACGGTTGACAAAAGGCATACCACAACGTGTTGCTTCTGCTCTGACAACTTCTTGCGCGGCGCGTTTTGTACCGACAAATAAGATTTTGCCTTTTTTCGATGCTAATTTACCAATGAAATTTACCGCATCAAGGTATAATGGCAACGTTTCTTCAAGGTTAAGAATATGAATCTTATTGCGTTCCCCGAAAATATAAGGACGCATTTGCGGATTCCAGAAGCGGGTTTGATGTCCGAAGTGAACACCTGCTTCTAACATTTGGCGCATTGAAATATCAGCCATAAAAAATCTCCTAATTACAGGGTTTTATACCTCCATGTATCCCATATATTGACTCTTAGAGCACCCTAATATACGTGACGATACATGTGTGTATTTAAAGCGAATGTTTTATATCATAGCCACACAATGATGACTTTGATGATTGATAGTAGATTAAAACTGCTCATTATAACGGATTTTTGCTCTAGGCTACAAAGAGATTTTGAAAATAACTGTAGAATTTGTTTGAATCTGTCATGTCTTCATCATTAAGGATCGATGCGTCTCGGTTGAATTCTGACAAAGAGCGTTGGAGCAAGATTTAAAATAATTCCATTTTAATCATTATATTTTTATTCCTCGAATTATATTAACGAATATTATCATGACTAACATTATTACTAATCTAAAAAAAATTCAGCAAGATATTCAGCATTACGCTCAACAAGCTCAACGTCATTCGGATGAAATTCAATTGCTTGCTGTTAGTAAAACCCATCCGATTGAAAAAATTCAACAAGTTTATCAACAAGGACAATATCGATTTGGCGAAAATTATTTACAACATGCTATACCAAAAATTATTGCATTGAATGATTTAGAAATAGAATGGCATTTTATTGGTAGTATACAAAGCAATAAAACTAAGTTAATAGCAGAATATTTTTCATGGGTGCAAACTTTGGATAGTATTAAACATGCACAACGATTGAATCTACAACGTCCTGCTCATTTAGCTGCGCTTAATGTTTGTATTCAAGTCAATATCAGTGAAGAACCGCAAAAGTCTGGTATTTCACTTAAAATGCTACCTTCATTAGCGAAAGTTATCAGTACATTACCAAATTTAAGATTAAGGGGTTTGATGGCAATACCTGCGGCAAATCAAAATTTCCAGCAACAAAATCAAACATTTCAATTGTTATACCAAGTATTTCAACAATTAAAACAACAATATCCTCAATTAGATACTTTATCCATGGGTATGACCGATGACATGCAAGCGGCTATTGCGCAAGGTTCAACGATGGTTAGAATTGGAACCGGTATTTTTGGAGTAAGAGAAAGTAATTAATATGTAATTATTTAGTCTAATATGCTAATGAAAAATGTAAATAAATTAAATTTGTGGTGCAATATTCAACAAACGCAGTACTGGTTTCATCGTTTCTGCGAAAACAGGCGCAGCTACATCCCCACCGTAGTATTGACCTGTTTTCGGATTATTAATTAAAATTGCCATAACGAGTTGTGGTTGTTGTGCGGGCACTAAACCGACGAATAACGCAAAATAAGCATTATCATCATACCCGCCATTTTTAGCAGGTTTGCGTACTGTACCCGTTTTACCCGCAACTCGAAACCCAGTAATTTGGGCTTTTTTACCCGTCCCATCAGTAACGACACCTTCCAGCATTGCTACAACTTGTTGTGCTGTTTGCGG
The DNA here is from genome assembly GCA_964388965.1 of uncultured Thiotrichaceae bacterium. GTDB lineage: Bacteria > Pseudomonadota > Gammaproteobacteria > Beggiatoales > Beggiatoaceae > Albibeggiatoa. Next base: position 33,012 of record CAYMCP010000036.1, read on the forward strand.
TTTCATAATCGCTACGCTAGATTTAACCATTTGATTATCCAGTATAAAATGCACTGATGGTAAACGTCCTTGATTACCTAAAGCGGCATAAGCACGAGCTAATTGCAACAGGGTCGTATTCATACCATAACCGTAAGACAAGGTTGCTTGCTCAACTTCTTGCCAGTGACTAAAATGTGTTAATTTGCCTTGTGCTTCACCGGGAAAGCCGCTATTAGACAAACTACCAAAACCTAAATCAGAGAAAAATTGCCATACTAACTTTTTAGGTAAAGATAATGCAATTTTACTTGCACCTACATTACTTGATTTTTTCAGAATCGTCGCTAAATTAATTGCACCGTAATTGCGTGCATCTCGAATCTTATAATTACCAAAGATTATTACCCCAGGTTCAGTTTGTACGAGAGTATTTAGATTATATTTGCCACTTTCTAAACCTAATGCAATAGTAAAAGGTTTAATCGTCGAACCTGCTTCAAATACGTCAGTCATAGCGCGGTTGCGGTATAAACCACCGTCACGATTTGCCCAATCATTAGGATTATGTGCAGGTTGATTAACCATCGCTAATACTTCACCGGTTTGCACTTTCAAAATTACCACCGAACCAGAATCTGCGTGATGTTGTTGTACTGCGGTTTTTAAAGCGCGATAGGCAACATATTGCACCCGTCGGTCTAAAGTGAGGCGAATATCCTGCCCGGCAACAGGTAACGATAAACTGCGTATGTCAACAATTTTACCATCTCGACCTTGTAACACCTCTTTAGAGCCTGAAATACCTGTTAATTCAGCATCTAATGCCAATTCTAAACCTTCTTGTCCTTTGTCCTCAATATCGGTAAAGCCTAACACATGCACAGTATTTTCAGCGGCGGGATAATAACGGCGGTATTCCCGTTGACTGAATACACCTTTTAAACCTAATGCTAAAATATGCTCTGCTTCTTGAGGGGAAATATGGCGTTTAATGTAGACAAAATCACGTTGTATTCGCGTTTTTAATACATCGTTTATTTTTTTAAATGGTATTTTTAATTCTTGTGTAAATACGAATAGTTGTTGCGGAGAATTTTGTAACAATTGCTTTGGATTGACCCAAATTGAATCTACTGGTGTACTGACTGCCAGAGGTTCGCCACGTCTATCTAATAACATGCCACGATGCGCTAATAACGTGATGGTACGGACATGACGCGCTTCACCTTGATGTTTTAAAAATTCTTTGTGCGTGACTTGTAAATCAATTGCACGCCACGTTAGTACCACAATAATTAGCACGAAAATAAACAACATCCATTGACGGCGTGGCCAAAATAAAATTTTTGTTTCAGTAGGTGGTTCGATTGTACGTGCTCGCATCGAAGGATTACGCAAGTTCATGGTTGAATCATCATAATTTTATATGGTTCGTGCATTTTCAGTTTTTGCTTGGCAAGATGTTCAATTCGCGCTTGTTGTGTCAACGTACTATGCTCTAAGCGCAATTGTCGCCATTGCTCATTCAATGAGTCATGCTGTTGGGATAAAGTCTGAATTTGCATAAAAATTAAATGATTCTGATGACGTGTATGAATTAATGTCAATGCAGAAATAAAAATCAGGACTAGTAGGATAAATAAAAACAGCTTAATGAACATATTTATAATTTGGTTTCATGGTCTGATTTTTCGACGCTTTTAAATAATTCAAAAAAACCTTGTTTGTGTAAAAACCACGCCACTGTAATCAATAATCCACCATAAATTAAGATCGTAATTAACATCCAAAATAGCCAAATAATACGAGTTGTAATCATGTAAGCCAAATATAACGCAATGAGTAGTAAAATCACATAGCTAATATACCGTAAAATATTTAAATTCATTCTAAACCTTGCCAACATTACTAATGTGGACGGGTATTATAGCATCTTAAAATGATTAGTTGTTGTTTAACCGTTTCACCAAAAAGTAGCAACCTTTTTTCAAAGAGAAGTATGTGTATCTCCCGTTTTGTTGAACTTGGAAAGTTAGTGCAGATTTCTTTGTGTGTCCATATTATGATAGATTTTATCTAGTTCAAAATTTAATGATTGTGAGTTGGTAGCCGCAAAACATTGATTAAAACACGCTTGTAGGTGTTACCTAAATTTTAAGCCACATTAAAAATTCTTTATTACCCTTACCGCCCAATACTGGGGATTCAACCACATCATTTATCATTAAATTTAATGTTGTTGCACACTGTTGCACCTTGTCTAATGCAAATTGATGTTCTTTTTCGTCCTTAACGATTCCTTTTTTACCCAAACCCTGTTGACCTACCTCAAATTGTGGTTTGACTAAGGCAATAATATTCGCTGAAGATTGGAGAAAAGTTATTAATTCAGGTAAAACTAAAGTTAAAGAAATAAATGATACGTCAACACAACAAAAATCTATTAATTCTCCTACCACATCACGATTGAATTGGCGGATATTCGTCCCTTCTAAATTAATTACCCGTGCATCCATTTTTAATTTTTCAACAAGTTGACCATGCCCAACATCTATTGCATACACTCTTTTTGCGCCGTAGTGTAACAATACATCAGTAAAACCACCGGTTGACGCGCCGACATCTAAACAAATCTTTGGTTTAGGTAAATTCCAATTTTTAAAAGCGTGTTCTAACTTCAAACCGCCACGCGAAACCCATTGTAAAGTCTCTCCATGGATTTCGACGAGCGTTGTTTCAGAAAAATCTTTGCTCGCTTTGGTTACGCACTTGCCATTGATCCATACTTGATTTTGGTTAATTAATTCTTGAGCACGTTGGCGTGAATGAGCAAGTTTTTGAAATTGAAGTAATTTATCGAGTCGCATTTTTAAATAAAATATAAGTGGTAGGAGTGACGCAGTTAAGGTGTTAATCAATTTCCTCGTCCCAATGGTCTCCGTTGGGATGCAGCCGGGACGCTCTGCGTCCTGATTGATTGTGAGTTGCAAATATAGAGTAAAATTTTCGTGTGAACTGCATAACTCCTAAAGTGGGTAATTTCGGCTTTATCATCCTGTAAATAGCCGGTTCGCTCCCAGCTTTCCGCTCCGCTATGGAGTTATGGCATACTCTGACAGAGAACTTTCACCCCGCTGATGAATCGCCCTCATGGACGCATGAGTACAAATTTTAATTTGCGCGAAAGATACTTGCAAAATTTATTTTATTAGGCGTTACGCAGTTAAATGTATTCCTCGTTATTCCTCGTCCTAATGGTCTCCGTTGGGAGCTGAAAACTCCGAAAAAGTCTATTGAGGTTATAATGTGTGTTGCAAAGACAGA